>JAFVHN010000080.1 GCA_017474515.1 Prevotella sp.
AGGTCAGCCATGCTGAGCATCCAGTTCTACCTGCCATACCTCTTCACATACCAGCACGTGGACGGTATGCCAAACACCAACAACAAGATAGAGGGAACGTTCACTGATCTGAAGAAGAACCTGAATAACCATAGCGGCTTGACGGCGGAAAACCGCAAGCGGTTCATAAATGGGTTTTTCAGGACATTGGCAGAATCTCTAAGTATGAAAAAGCAGGAGCCCCGCCAATAGAGACCCCTGCCCATACTTGTCGATCTGCACAGTCCTATTCCTCATGGAGTTGCTCCCCAGCAGAGCTCCACTATGCTTCACACTGCGATGTAAGGGTAAGAACTTTTATTGACACAGCAAAATTGCAGGCCGAAATCTCAGCCTGCAATTTGACCTATAGAACAACATGTGGTCGTTTACAGCCTGCAAAATGACCTATACGCCGCCAATTCTCTCCTCTTAAACTGCCATTTTTCTCCTTGAAATTTGCGGTCAAACCAAGCATGATTTGCAAACCGCTGAAATTCAGCGGTTTACGGAATCTTTGTAAAAACACCCCGTTTTGTCAAATATTTTTACCGATTTTTCCCCTTCCGCTATCCGTCGCAAAATAACGAAAAAAACAAATCGGTCATAAGTCGTACCATCATTCATGGACCGGCTTCCTGATGGCCGATTAGGGTTCATACACGGAGTGTACAATTTGCACTTCCGTGTTTTTTTCAAAAAGATAATATGATTTCCCATATCCGTTTTTCCAAACCTTTCGGAAAAGCGGGAGGTGTGGTTTCAGAATTTTTTGCCTGAAACGATGCTGGTGAATGTTTTCCAGAGGATTTTCATGTCGAGGCACCATGACTGGTGGTCGAGGTAATAAAGGTCGAGCTCCAGCCGGCTGAGCATCTTCTCCACGGTGTCGGTGTATCCGTTGTAGAGGGTGGCGTAGCTGGTAACGCCCGGCCTGAGGGCGTAGAGGCGGCTATAGCGGCTGTCGATTTTCATGATTTGGTCGATGTAGAACTTCCGCTCTGGCCGGTATCCTACGAAGGCCATGTCTCCGCGCAGCACGTTCCACAACTGAGGGAGCTCGTCGAGGTGGTGGGCGCGCAGGAAATGTCCTACGCGTGTGGTGCGCTCGTCGTCTTCATGTGGGCAGAGGGCGATGCCGTCTTTCTCGGCGTCGCCGCGCATGCTTCTGAACTTGAGTATCTGGAACGGCCTGCCGCCCTTGCCAATCCGCTCTTGTGCGAAGAAAGCCGGTCCGCCGTCTTCGCTCCTGATGGCAATATAGCACACGAGGAAGAGGGGCGAGAAAGCAATGAGGCTGAGGAGGGCCACCGTGATGTCGGTGGCGCGTTTCAGGCCGTTATAGAGGCGTGCGTTCATTTAGAGGTAGTGTTTCTTGAAAGCGTAGAAGCAGAAGGCGAGGGTGTTGACGGCGGCGCGCAGCTTGCCGATATGCTCGCCCTGTGTCTGTATTTGGAAGACTTGCTTGACGCTCTGCAACTTGTTGGAAGACAGGGAGCCGGCGCAAAGGCGGTATTGGGTGAGGGGCTCGGCAATGCCGTAGGCGGCCTCCGTCCGGCGGAGGAGCATGAGCCAGGTGGCATAGTCTTGTCCGCCGCGCCGCAGCGGCATTTGGAAAGTGCCGATGTCCGGCATGTGAAGCATGACGGTGGATGTGGCGATGACGGTATGCTGAAGCAGGTAGCGGTAGTCGGCGCGCGGCGGCACGGTGATGGTTTTCTTGGGGTTGCCGTCTTCATCAACCATCTGCAGCGAGGTGAACGAGAAACTGTACCCGCCTTTCTGCATGAAAGTCAGTTGCTTTTGCAACTTGTCGGGCTTCCAGATGTCATCACTGTCGAGGAAGGCGAGGTATTCGCCGCGTGCCTGTCGGATGCCGGTGTTTCGTGCCACCGCCGCCCCGCTGTTATGGTCGAGTTTGAGGAGGTGTATGCGGTGGTCGTCGTGAAAGGAGCGTATGATGTCGCAGGTGTCGTCGGTCGAGCAGTCGTCGATGAGGAGCATCTCCCAGTGGGAATAAGTCTGTGCCTGCACGGCCGCAATGGTGTGGCGCAGGAAACGCCCGGAGTTGAAAACCGGAGTGACGATGGTGATGAGAGGAGAAGAAAGTGCCGCGCCCTGCCCCTCATGCGGTGTGGGGTGGACCGCAGCCGGACTTCCCCCCTTTGTGGGGCTTTGTATATTTTGCATTATTATATTTCTGTCAGCCATTCGGGATGGCGGGTGCTTTGGCCGGTGACGGCCTGCAGGTAGTGGTTGGCGAGGGCGGCGGTGGTTTCTCCCCATGCGGCGTTGCCGATGGTGAAGCCATCGACGTCAGTGATGGGCATGACCTCCATGGCGGAGCCGCAGAGGAAGGCTTCATCGCAGATATAGAGCTCTGTGCGGTCGATGTCGCGCTCCACGGTGGTGATGCCCATCTCCTCGCGCGCTATCCGAATGATGGTGTCGCGGGTGATGCTCTCAAGGACGGAGGCTGTGCACGGGGGCGTGATGAGCTGCCCGTCGCGGATGATGAAGATGCATGAGCCTGGTCCCTCGGCCACCTTGCCGTTGTTGTTGAGGAAAATGGCACTGTCGTAGCCGTTCTGGAGGGCGTCGAGCTGTGCGTTGCGGCTGTTGATATAGTTGGCGCCGACCTTCGCCCTGGGCGACAGGTTGTTGTCGCTGATGCGCTGCCAAGAGGCTACCATGCAACGTAGGCCGCGTTTCTCGCTGATGGGCTTGCGGGGCCTGGGGATGGGTGCCACGAACATGTTGACGGGTTCGCGCGAGCTCCATGTTCCTCCGAGGCCGTCAACGAAGATGGTTTGCCTGATGGCAATGTCCTCGCGGTAGTTGTTTGCCCTGACGACATCGACGAGGGCTCTCTCGAGGTCGTCGGTGGAATAGGGGCTGTTGATGCGGAGCAGGCGCACCGACTGGTGGAGGCGGCGGTAATGGTCTTGCAGGCGGAAGGCGTAGAGCTTCTGGCGTTCTTCGTTCCAGTAGCAACGGATGCCCTCGAATACGTTAGCTCCGAACTGGGAAGTCGGGGACAATACGTTGATGGTGGCTTCGGTGACGGGGAGGATTTTTCCTCCGAGCCATATCTTGCGTTCTTCGTACATTTCCAAAGGAGTTTTATTTCTATGGAGTTTTATTTTTTTATTCTCTAAGGAGTTTGGGAGCAAAGGAGCTCGGTTCTCTCTGAGGGTCGTTTTTTATCTCTAAGGAGTTTGGGAGCAAAGGTGCTCGGTTCTCTCTGAGGGTTTTTCTCTCTAAGGAGCTTGGGAACAAAGGAGTTTTTCTCTTTGAGGGTTACTCATGCGCCAGGCGGATGATTTCGTCGTTGGCGAGTTCGGCGGCTTTCTCGTCGGAGAGGGAACCGTCGGCTTTGTTCTCGTAAATGTCTTTCCTTGCGAACACTCCCGCGAAGGTCTTGAGGATGATGTATGCGTCGAGGGCCACGCCCCATTTCCTGTAGAGGTCGATGTAGCGGGCGTCGAAGTCGGCCTTGACATCCCACGGCAGTTCGTTGCGGCCCTGTATCTGCGCATAGCCGGTGATGCCGGCCACTACGTCGAAGCGCTTCTTGAAACGCCGGTTAAGGGTGTCGAAATCGCCCAGCTCGTAGGTGACGCAGGGCCGCGGTCCCACCAGCGACATATCGCCACGCAACACGTTGATGAGCTGAGGCAGCTCGTCGATGCTGGTGGTGCGCAGGAAGTGCCCCGACTTGGTGACGCGCGGGTCGTCCTTGTAGTTGAAAAGTCCGGTGCCCATGTTCTCCGCGTTGACGACCATGGAGCGGAACTTATACATGTGGAACACGCGCCCATGCTTGGTGCGGCGGTCTTGCCTGAAGAAGACGGGTCCCGGCGAGTCGCGCTTTATCCAAAGGGCGCACACCGCCATGAGCGGCGAGAGCACGATGAGCGCAACGGCGGCAAGGAGGATGTCGAAGCCGCGCTTCAGGAGGTTGTTCAGGGCGACCCACATGGCGTTCTACCAGTTGAAGTTATAGGTGGCGAAGAGGTCGTCGAAGGTCTCCTGGCGTTTCACCACGATGATGTCGTCGCCGTCGGTCTCGAGAATGGGCACGTTGGGCAGGATGAACGGCGGCTTGAGCACCACGGAGTAGGAGCCGGCATTGCCGAAGGCCACGAAGTCGCCCTTTGCCAGCGGCCCGTTGTAGTGGCGGTAGAGGTAGTCGCTCTCTATGCAGGTGTAGCCGGCGAAGTCGAGGTCGGCGAAATGCTGCGGCTCCCCGTCGCCCGTATGGATGACCGCTATCGGCGGGTTCTTTTTGTTGAGCGTGGGGTTGATGTTATACATGCTTCCCGTCAGGGTGGCAATGTCCTTGCCGCGTATGTTCTTTATGCTCACCACCTTTGCCACGAATGTCATGACGTCGCCGGCGAGTGCGCTTCCCGGCTCTATGAAGAGTGCCGGCCTGCGCTCTTGCTGGCTGAAGGCCTGTGCCACGATGGTGGCTGCCTGCCGGGCATATTCGCCGAAAGTCGGTATATAGGCGTCGAATTGCTCTTTCAGCGACTGGGGCATGTTGCCGTAGAGTCCGCCTCCCAGGTCGATGTGGTCGGGCTCCACGGTGTCGGCGTGGTCGTTGACGAGGCCTACCATTCCCCTTGCGCGGTCCTCCCAGGTGGGCAGCGCCCTTGATGCGAAGTGGCATTGCAGACCGCCGACGCGGACATTCTGCATGGTCGCCAGCTCACGGAGCATGTCGTGGAACTCAGGCTTGAGCACGTCGAAGCCGAAGCGCGACGTCACCCCGTCGCCCACGGGGAAGTTGCACCTTATGCCGATGTTCAGCATCCGGTCGGGGTATTGGCTGGCCAGCTGGCCAACGACGGGCAGCTCGGCATAGTCGTCGAGGTTGACCATTCCCCCGCCCATGATGACGGCCTTCATGGCCTCGCTGTCCTTGCACGGCCCGTTGTAGTGTATGCGGCTATAGGGTATTCCCAGCCGCCGTGCTATTTCCAGTTCCATGGCCGAAACGACCTCTGCCGCCCCTCCCATCTCGTCGATGATTTTGCAGAGCCGCGGGGTGTAGTTGGTCTTGTAGGAATAGGCAATGTAGGTGTCGGGCCAAATGCTTCGGAAGGCATCAAGCAGGTCGCGGTAGTTCTTCCGGAACTGCCGCGTGTCGAGCAAATAGAAGGTGTCGCCATGGCGTTGCGCGATGGCCGACAGGGTTTCCAAGCGGGGTGGGGTCATTGCGGTGAGATGATTTCTTGTACCTTGCGGCACACTTCTTTCCTGTTTTCCTCGAAGAATTCGGGCTGCTGGCGGGTGAGGAAGTCCTCGTAGCGGCGGATTTCCTTCACGCCCTTTTCGAAGATGTCGCGGATGTTGTCCTCGCCCTCCACCTTCGAGGTGTCGCAGAAGCTTCTCGACAGGATGGACATGTCGGAGTGCAGGCGGTAGTGCTCGGTGAGGATGTTCTTTCCCGAAATCATGCCCTTGTCGAGGCTGGCGATGCCTCCGAAGCCGCAGGGCTTTCCGGCGGCCTTCAGTTTTCCGAGAATTTCCTCCACCTTTCCGTTGGCCAGCAGTTCAAACATGAACTTCATGCCGTATTGCAGGTGCAGGTCGTTGAGGCCGATATACACCTCGTCGATGCCCTCCTCGTCGAGCACGCTGTCGATGCTTTTCTCTGCGCCGATGGTTTCGAGCAGCAGCATGGCCTTTGCCCGTTTGTCCACGAGGTCGCGGAAGCGCAGGGCCTCGTCTCTGGTGGTCCACATGGGGAGCATGACGATGTCGGCACCGCGTGCGATGATTTCATCTATCTCGCGCTTGCTGTCGTAGTAGAGGGCGTTTGCCCTGACGAGGACCTCGGCCCTTTCTATTTCGTTCTTTATCTTGTCGATGTCGGCCAGGCAGTGATGCGACTTCACGGAGTCGATGTGCCCCTGCCGCTTCTCTTTGCCCCTTACTTCCAGGTCGATGAAAATTCTGTCCACCCCACTGTCTTCGGCAATGTGTGCCACGCCCAGCTCATTGGTGATGTACATTAGTTTGATGGCCATGTAAACAACGTTTTATATATGAAAAACGAGGAGCCTGCCGTTTTATTGCATTCGGCGGTTCCTTTTTAGCGGATGCAAAGATAATGATTTTTTCCCAAACGCGCGCACTTTTTCGCTTTTTTTGAGAAATTGCCGCTATTTTAGGAGCCGACGCCATAGGACCGACGCTTGTAGGAGCCGACGCAATAGGAGCCGACGCAATAGGAGCCGACGCCTCCGAGCGTCGGAGTAACTACATCTCTGCCGAACAAGAATATAAAGTTACTCCGACGCTTGGAAGCGTCGGCTCCTATTGCGTCGGCTATTAAATTCGGCTTTTACGAGGCATGTTTCCGGCTAATGTAGGGACATACTTTATGTATGTCCGAAAACACCCCAAATAACGCCCTGAAATACAGAGGCTGGCGGACATACATAAAGTTGTCCCTACGGAAAACCGCGAATTGCAAAATCGGCCGAACTCTTACGAGGCATGTTTCCGGCTAATGTAGGGACATACTTTATGTATGTCCGAAAACACCCCAGATAACGCCCTGAAATACTGAGGCTGGCGGACATACATAAAGTATGTCCCTACGTGCTTGTTCTTTTATCCTCAGTCAGCGGATTTTGTCAAGATTTTTCAAGGATTTTTAGGTGCCCAAAAGAGTTTGACCGCAAATTTCAAGGGGAAATCTTCAAAATCTCTCTCCTCAATCTTCAAGATCTCTCCCCGAAATTTGCGGTCAAACCAAGCGAAGTTTATAAACTATTGATATGCAATAACTTACGGAACAGGTGCAAAATCAGCAGATTTTGTCAAATATTTTTACCAATTTTCACCTATGAAACTATCCCCCTGTTTTCGTCTGAACTCCTTGACTCAGGGACTTGCGAACTCCAGGTAAAAAGCCTATTTGTTGGCGGCCTGCAAATTGGTTGTCAACGGCATGAAGCACAGAGCGCGGGTGCCGGTGTGTACCGAGTCGAAGGACACCTGGCGGCCGTCGGGACTGACACGCGGATGGAGGTCGCAACACCAGTTGCGGTAACTGTCGGGCGACTGGAATCGCTTCGGCGACTTCAGGTCGGCAATGAGAGTGGCCTCGTCGGTGTCGAGGTTGACGAGGTAGAGCTTGGCATAGCGGCGGCTGTCGGGATAGGTGTCGGTGATGAAGAACGGCGTGCCGGGGACGAACGACTGGTGGCCGTCGCTGTTGAGCGTGGGAGCCACGCGGCGATAGGTGCCCATGGTGTGGTCGCTGAAAAGGTAGTGGCCGTCGGTGCCGTTCACCTGGCAGTAGGCGAGGATGCCCCAGCGGCTGTCCCACACATAGTGCGACACCATGCCCGAGGTGGGCGAAATGTGGAGGTCGCTGCCGTCGAGGCGGCACGTCATCAGCCTCGAGAAGCGCTTCTCGGGGTCGTTGTGGCGCCAGCGGTGCATAAAGATGATGCGCTGGCCGTCGGGCGAGAACTCGGTGTGGGTGACGAAGTGGCGGGCGCCCGTCATGGTCTTGTCGGGCTGCATGGCGGCCAGCTGCTCCAGCGAGAAGAGCAGGCGGCGGTCGCCGGTGGAGAGGTCGAGCAGGAAAAGGCCTGTGTCGGCGGGTGCCGGCTGGTCGAGCATGCTGTCGTCCTCGATGTTGTAGCCGTAGCCCGGCATCATTTCGTTCAGGCGGCGATAGCTGAAGGTGGTGGCCATGCGTCCGTCGGGGCTCACCGTGTCGATGGGGTAGGGCACGATGTGGTTGTCGGAGCCGTCGGTGCTGAGGATTTGTGCGCACAGGCGGTCTTCGGAACAGGTGTTGAAAATGAACCTCACCGACGATTTTCCCATCCATTGCAGGCGGCATCCCTTGTGGTAGCCCCAGGCGAGGCTGGTGCCCGCGGGGGTGAAGGTGCTCAGGTCGCCGTCCCACCAGCCGATGGTGAGCGGGTCGTCGGGGCGTGGCATGCGCAAGGGGATTTCCAGCTTGCAACCTAAGACGTGGCGGCCGTCGGGGGCCACGGGGCTGAGGTCGTGAAATCCCCAGAAGAAGCCCTCGCGCAGGGTGATGGGGGCTGCGGAGAAATTGGGCTTGTCGGGCAGCAGGTCCATCAGGTTCTGGTAGGTGTTGCGTATGAAGAGCTTGATGCGCGGGTTGCCTTTCACGGCATCATAGACAATTTTCTCTATCTTGTTCATTTTCTTTATTTCTACGGAGGTTTATTTTTCTCTTTTATTCTACGGCTTTTTTATCTCTAAGGAGTTTTTCTCTACGGCTTGTTTTTTATCTCTAAGGAGTTTTTGGAGTAAAGGAGTTTCACTTAAAACTGGCGGTAGCAAATTCTTCACTCTTCACTCATCACTCTTCACTTTAAAAACTGGCGGTAGCAAATTCTTCACTCTTCACTCTTCACTAAAAAAACTCTTCACTTAAAAAGACTTTTTACTCGTACCATGTCTTTAAGATGTAAGAAATGGCTTGGCGGTTGTATTTGCAATAGCGGGCCAGCGGCATCTGACCTGTTGAGGCGTGCTCTTGGTCGGTCACCCGTATGCGGGGACGGTATTCCACGCGCAGGGCGGCGTTGCGGGCCAGTTCGGCCAGATGGATTTCCTCGCAGAAGAGGAAGACGGGGTAGTGGAGTTTCCCCACGGCGGCGAAGAACTCGCGCGTGAGGATGATGAACGACCCGTGGCCGGCGTAGATGCTTTCGCCGTCGGCACATTGTGAGGCGGCACTCTTCTTGCGCCCTGACAACCAGCGATATAGGGCGTAGAGCGGCGGAAGGCTGAAGATGAGCTTCAGTTGGCGCAACTTGCCGGCGGCGTAGCGGTGGAGCAGCTTCGGGTTCATGTCCTTCTTTTCAAGGGTTGACCAGATGGACGGTGCCAGCCAGGCCGTGCCCTTGGCGGCAGGGGCCTGTAGCAGTTCGGTGAAGAAATCGGGAGCCAGGGTCACATCGACATTGCTGATGATGACCAGGTCGTAGGCCGTGGCGTCTTTCTCGTTGAGAATGCTGATGGCGGCAGGCAGGTAGCCCTCGTTGCCGAGCTGGCGCAGCTCGACGTTCAGACCTTCGTAGCCGTTGAGGGCGAACGGCTTGCGGCGGGTGGAATTGTCGGCGATGCACACATCGACCGACGGGCGCTCGGCGGACGAACAACGGGCAAGGGCCGCGCTGATGCTGCGCAGGTAGTTGGACAAAAAGGCGTAGGAGTTATAGTTGACGGGAATGAAAAGAATGGAAGCCCGCCCTGTTGCTCCCGCATTGCCGTCTATAGTTTTGTCGTTTGTCATTTGTCAATTATCATTTGGCACAAATGCCTTTGTCGTTTATCCTTTATCCATTGTCATTTAGCGTAAGCGCAAATGATGCCACCATACCACCCATGCGCAAAGGGCCTGGAACACCGATGTAACCACGAAGGCCCAGCTGTATTGGGGCAGGGTGTGGGCGTAGTGGAAAAGAATGAACATCAGCACGAAAGCCCCGCCGAGGATGAAGGTGTTGAAAGGCACCACGCTCACGGCATCGATGGGATTCTTGTAAAGCAGGTAGATGGCCTGTGGAAGAATGGAAAAAATGAGCATGCGCGAAAGCTCGTCGGCCACCAGGTAGTCGGAAGAAAAGAACAGGCGGATGAGCAGGCGGATGAACACATAGAAAACAATGGTGATGGCCGCCGCCGCAGCAAGGTAAATGAGGGTGAGCTTGCGGATGAAGCGGTTGGCCTGCTGCGACTTGCCCTCGGCCATGGAGCGCGACACATAGGGCAGCAGGATGATGCCCATGAAGGTGAACACCGGCGTGGCCATGTTCACAAACGTCAGCCCCACGCTATAGTAGGCCACAGAAGCCAGGTCGGTGTGCTGGCTGAGATATACCAGTGGAAATGCCGACAGGGAGAAATAGAAAAAATCGCCCACCAGTCGGCCGCTGGAGTATTTCACGATGATGGTGAACTGTTGGCGGATGCCCGCCAGGTGGCGGCGGCGGAAAAGGATGAACCGCGTGTGGAACAGTTCGTAGGTGAAATATACAATGACAATGAACAGGGTGATGGCCAGCCACGAAAGGAAAACGCGCGTGGAACTGACGACCGGCAACACAAGCAACGGCACCACAATGGACAGCTGTACAAGCAGTTGGCAGAAATTGAAGTGGCGGAAACGGCCTTGGCCGCGGTAATAGGCATAGATGAACGAGGCCAGGGTGAACGAGAAGGCGTAGCCGATGGCAATGTAGTAGAGCCAGCTGTCGCCGCCGGGACCGATGACCAGTTGCTGAATGTGGTCGCTGAACACGACGCATGCCAGTACCAGCACCAGCGACACCAGGAGCACATAGGCCACCGAGGCGTGGAGAAGCGAAAGAATGGTGGCGTGAAGTTTCTGGCCGCGGTAAAGTGCAATGTAGCGCGGAAGGGCGATGCCCGTGCCGGCCAGCATGACAAACGACAGCACCGAGGCGCTGCGCTTCACAACATTGTATTGTCCGAAGTCGTCAACACTCATGCGGTTGCTCAGGATTTTGTTGATGGCAAACGACGAAAGCATGATGAGCAACTGCACACAGAAAGTGAGGAGAATGTCCTTCCCCATGTCTGAACGCAGCTTATTCTTCAATGCTTCAATCATTTGGCGGCGGGTTTTGTTGACGTTGACGGCTCCTGCTTTTGCAAGAAGAGGAATACGAAATAGGCAAACGCGAACATGGTTAGAATGCTCGTGTAGGCATAGATGGAGGCCACGAACGACCACAGCACATAAATATATACCGCCACAAGGAAAGTCTGGCAGAAACAGGTGGCCGAGCGGCGGTTGATGCTCTTGCGGGCCTTGTCGGAGCAAAAGCCGAACACAAACAGGATGGCCACGGTGAGCGGCTCGCCAAAGTCCTCTATCAGCGGACGGAAAATGGTATATACGTTGGAAATGCCATAGAAACCGTTGGTGCCTATCTGCGTGAACTCCGTGTAAATGCCGCTCACGCGGTTGGTGATGCCCAACAGGTTGCTCACGCCCATGAACGTCATGGCGCCGTAGGTGTGTTCCGACAGTTCATAGGATGAATACCACAGGTCGAAACAGTGGTGATGGCCAAGAGCGTAGGTCACGAATTTCTGGCTGATGTCGGTAAGGGCGCGGGTGCTCAGTTCGCCCGTGCGGAACACCAGCGAAAGGAACAATATGGCGAGGAAAAGGAAAAAGCCCAGGATGATGAAAAAGAAATACCGGAACTTGACGCGTAGCGACAGGCGGTAGCTGAACGAACATACCACATAGCCGGCAAACCAGAGGATGAACCCGACAATCATTCCCATCTTCATGGCTTGGGTGAGGGCGACGAAAATGCCGGGAATGACCGTCACGATGCACAGAATCTTTGTCCAGCGCCCCACCATGCGGTAGCAGAAGCCGCCGATGACCGGCGACAAATAGGAAAAGACGAGGAAGAACTGGTTGAGCACGCTGTAGGTGTCGGCACCGGAATAGCGGTCCACCGACATTTCGCTGTTCATGTGCAAAAGCAGTGCCATGTTGAACAACGAAGTGAAGCTAAAGCCGTGAAGATAAAGCGAATAAAGGGGATTGAACATGGAGGCCAGGATGAGCACCACCAGCAATGGGGTGGCCCGTTCCTTGCGGAAAGACAGCACATTCTCTCCTTCCACGCTTTCGCCGGATTGTGTCATGTCGCACAGCCTGGTGCCCAAAGTGAAAGCCAGAACGCAGAAAAGGATGAAAATGGTGCCTGTATAGCGCTGTATGATGTAGTGGTTGAGAACAACGGCCATGCCCGACGAGAACATCCACCACAGGGAAAACATTCCTGCGGGTTCAAGCCGCAGGATATATTTTCTCGACAAGCCGAGGATCAGGAGAATAAGTATGACAATGACAAAAATCATTTCATTCAAGTTTCGCTTTCTTTTTTGGAGTTTAGGAGTTCAGACACACTTGCAGAAAACTCCTTTTCCTCAAATCATAAGAGGAGGCCTAAACTCCTGAACTCCTTCAACTTACGAAAGTTGATGCTTTTAATCTTCTGTGGCGTATCCTCCGTAACCGTAGCCGTAGCCCGTGCGGTGATAGCGGCCCACGGTGGCATCGGTGCCGTTCAGAATGAGCGCCATGTTCTTGAGCTTCTTTTCGGCATAGATGTCCTCGATGACGGGGAGCATGTCTTTCTCCAGCAGTCCGGAGCGCACGATGAAGATGCTCATGTCGGCCAGGTCGGCAATGATGTTCGTGTCGGCAACGATTTCCACCGGAGCGCAGTCCATGAAGATGTAGTCGTAGTCCTGTTTCAGCTCTTCCAGCAGCCGGTTGATGCGTCCGTTGGCCAGCAGTTCGGCGGGGTTCGGCGGAATGGTGCCGCACGGCAGGATGTCGAGCGTGCTGTTGTCGGGATGCTTCACCAGCAGGCTCTTCCAGTCGTCGGTCTGTTCCGAGAGATAGGTGGAAACGCCTTTCCTGGGCGAGTTGACATAGATGCTGAGCGAAGCCTTGCGCAGGTCGAGGTCCACCACGGCCACTTTCGAGCCTTTCAGGGCGAACGAGGCGGCCATGTTGATGGTGGAGAATGTTTTTCCGCTGCCGGGATTGATGGAAGTCACGAGGAAGGCGCGGGCATGATAGCTGTTGGACATAAACTCCAGATTGGTGCGCATCACGCGGAACGCCTCGTTGATGATGTTTCGTTTCTTGGGCTGCACCAGTATGCGGTTCTTGGTGTCTTGCTTGCGCTTGCCTTTGAACTGCGGAATTTCGCCCACGAAGGGGATGCTGAGTGCTTCGATGTCCTTGCGTCCGCGGATGGTGGTGATGCTTCTTTCGCGGATAAAGAGTGCGGCGGCGGGAATGGCCAGTCCGAGCAACAATGCCAGCAGAGCCACGTTGCGCTTTACGGGGAACGAAGCCTTCTTGCGGCCCATCGGCGGCGTCAGGATGCGCAGGTTATAGGCGGTGAAGGCCTGCGAGAGCTGGTTTTCCTCGCGTTTTTGCAGCAAGAAGAGGTAGAGTTCCTGTTTCACCTTCTGCTGGCGTTCCGACGAAAGCAGGTGTGTGGCCTTTGCCGGACTCTCGGCAATCTTCGCGTTGTTCTGGTTCTCCTTGGCCTCAATGCCGCGAATTTCAATCTGCATCTGCTTGGCGCCGTTGTCGAGCGATGCCAGCACGGCCTTGCGCAGGGCTTCCAGCTGCTGGTCGTAGTCGGCCACGAGCGGGTGGTTCGAGCTGCTTCCGGCGGCCACGCGGTTGCGCTGAAGCACCAGCGTGTTGTAGTTGTTGAATATTTCGGTCAGGCTCTTGTCAAACGGCGTCAGGCCGGTGGGCAGGGGTTGCGTGGCCTGCGTCTTGTCGTTGAGGTATTCCTTGAAATACTGAATCATGTTGAGCTGGTTGCGTAGTTCGGTCAGCTGAACATTGGCGGCATTGGCGTTCGACATATACATGTGGGCCGAGGCCATCACGTCGGGTGTCAGGTTCTGGCTCTTGTAGCGCGAAATGTCGTTGTCAACGTCGCCCAGTTCCTTTTCCAATAGTCTCAGCCTGTCCTCAATGAACTTGCTGGAGCTCATGGCCACCTGGTTCTTGTCGTTGATCCAGTCTTCCTTGTACACCTCGAGTATTTCGTTGAGCACGTCCACGGCCCTTTGCTTCGACACGTCCTTGTAGTTCATCTTGATGATGGCGGCGTCGCGGCTTGTCACCACAGCCGAGAAGTTTTTCGACAACCTCTCTTGCGTCACGATGGGGTCTTGCTTCTCTATGTGTATGGTCACGTCGTCCTTCAGGTCCTTCAGGTATGGGGTGGCTTTCACCGTCACCTTGCCGACGGGTGTCTGCACGGTGGTGTTCACCTTTCCGCTCAGCTCGCTGTCGTCTTTCTCCTTTTTGTTGCCGTTTTCCTCAATGACCTTGTAGAATTTCTTCATGGTGAACATGCCGTCTTTCTTCAGGTTGACGACCATGCCGGCGGCGTCTTCATCCGAAAGGTCGTCGAAGTTCACGGTGATGGGCAGGTCCTTGCCGTAGAGGTCTTTGTCGCGCAGGCCCTTCACCGTGTAGCTCACGTTGAGGTGCATGCGTTTCACCACGTTATAAAGTAAGTAGTCGGACTGTATGGCCCCCAGTTCGTTATAAACGTTGAGCGTTGACCCGAACAGCCCGCCCAGCTCGGCCATGTTGCCGAAGGCGCCCATGCCTCCGCCGTTGTTCTCGTCGTCCTTGATGAGGATTTCGGCTTTACGGGTGAACACGGGCTGGGTGACCACAATGAATGCCGCTGCCAGCAGTGCGGCAACGACCAACGATAGTGCAAACCATTTCCAGTTGTCAAGACAAAGCAGGTAGAAGTTCTTCAGTGTGAGGTTGTTGCTCGTCTTGATGCGCGAGGGCACTTTCGATATGTTGTTCTCTTCAGTATTCATTATATAAAAACTTGGTAAAGGGGGAGAAAGGGCAGGCCGTCACCTTTTATTATTTTATGAGCAGCACGGCCACGGTGGTGAGCACGGAGACGAAGGAGAGCCAGAACGAGCCCGTCATGGTTTCGTTGCCCGACGCCGTCGATTGTCTCTTCTTATAGTCGTTGGGTTCCACATACACCACGTCGTTTTGTTGCAAGTAGTACACCGGCGACTCCAGCAGGCTGCGCCCTTTCGACAGGTTCACGCTGTGTACCTCGTGCATGCCGTCCACCTCTCTCATCACGAGCACACTGTCGCGCCGCCCGTAGATGGTGAGGTCGCCGGCCATGCTGAGCGCCTCAAGCAGGCTCACCTTCTCTTTGGTGAACTGGTAGCGTCCGGGGTTGAGCACTTCGCCCATCACCGAGAATCCCATATTGAGGAAGTCCACCGTTACCACGGCCTCGGTAGAAAGTTTCTTGTCTTGCAGTTGTTTTTTCACCAGTCTCGCCACCTCTTCGCGTGTCAGCCCTGCCACATGGAGCGTGCCCAGCAGGGGGAAGTCAATGTTTCCGGCCATGTCGATGGCATAGCCCAGCGTGCCCTGGCTCTGCCCCTGGGCCACCTCTTCCGTGGTGCCTATCACCTGGCTCTTGGCCGGAAGGTTGAGCGTGTTGGTGATTTCCACCGACGGCGTGGTGACAATGATGGAAAGTTGGTCGCCGGGTTTCAGCTTCACGCCGTCGGCGTGGGCGATGAGCACTTTCTGCCCGTCTTCCATGTCCTGGAAATAGCCGATGCCCTGCGGTGTCTTGCAGGCCGCCAGCCACAACAGGACAAGGCTCCACAAAGTGAGTCTTGATATGTTCTTTGCAGGTAATTTCATAACGCTTGTTTGCTTAGTATTAACGCCATTTTTCAAAAATTGTTGCAAAGGTACGGCTTTTTTTTCATATAACCGAATTTTTTATGTACTTTTGCATCCGCATGTCATTTGCACGAACCGGAATGAAGTTGCGATTGTTACAATTTCTGAAGAACTGGACGCTCCCCGTGGCCATTGTCACGGGCAGTGCTCTCTACCTGCTTTTTCTCCTTGTTCCCGCCCTCGACGAGTGCGGCGACCGCCTGTGGCCCATCATCGACTTCATCTTCCCGCTGAGCGTTTTCGGCACCCTTTTCGTCACCTTCTGCAAGGTTGATTTCCACCAGATGCGCCCCCACCGCTGGCATCTTTACATCCTCTTGGCGCAGGTGCTGCTGGTGG
This sequence comes from Prevotella sp., assembly GCA_017474515.1. Lineage (GTDB taxonomy): Bacteria > Bacteroidota > Bacteroidia > Bacteroidales > Bacteroidaceae > Prevotella. The sequence goes on from JAFVHN010000080.1 coordinate 15,707, forward strand.
CGGGCGTCATGGCCGTCATCTTCAGCGTGCACGACGGCGGGCAGAAGGTGTTGTGGGAGGCCATGCTCACCTGCGTCATCGCACCGGCGGCCACGGCGGCTCCCGTGGTCACGGGAAAGCTGGGCGGCAATATCTCCACCATGTCGGCGTTCACCGTCGTTTCCTCCTTTGCCTCGGCGCTGATGATTCCCCTGGCCTTTCCGCTGCTTGAGCAGACCATTCCCGTCACCTTCTGGGCGGCTTTCCTCATCATCCTGCGCAAGCTGGCCACCGTGCTGGTGCTCCCCATGGCCCTGGGGTGGCTGGTGCAGCACACCATGCCCGTGTTGCGCCGCCGCATAGCATCGATGCCCAATCTCAGTTTCTATTGCTGGGCGTTCTCGCTGGCCATCACCTCGGGCATCACCGTCAAGAACATTGTCCACAGCGATGCCTCCACCGCCCTTCTGCTGGGCATTGCCGTGCTGTCGCTGGTGGCCTGCCTCGTGCAGTTTGCCATTGGCCGCGCTGTGGGCCGTCATACGGGCGAGCGCATCAACTGCGGGCAGGCCATGTTCCAGAAGAACACCGCCCTGGCTATCTGGGTGGCCTATATGTATCTCAGTCCCGTGGCCTCGGTGGGTGCCGGCTGCTATGTCCTCTGGCAGAACATCATCAACAGCATTCAGTTTTATATGCTCCGCCCAAAGACCTCCGCCGCCGAAAAGAAACCATGAGTAGGAGCCTTGAATAGGAACCGACGCCTCCGAGCGTCGGAGTAACTAAATCTCCCGAACATGGTATTAAAGCTACTCCTACGCTTGGAAGCGTCGGCTCCTATGGCGTCGGCAATTAAATTCGGCTCTTACGAGGCATGTTTCCGGCTAATGTAGGGACATACTTTATGTATGTCCGAAAACACCCCAAATAACGCCCTGAAATATAGAGGCTGGCGGACATACATAAAGTATGTCCCTACGTGCTTGTTCTTTTATCCTCAGTCAGCGGATTTTGTCAAGATTTTTCAAAGATTTTGCGGTGCCCAAACGAGTTTGACGGCAAATATCGGGGAGAGAATTGGCAAATCTCTCCCCTCAAATTGGCAAATCTCTCCCCGAAAATTGCCGTCAAACTTGGGGTGGTTTGCAAACTATTGATATTCAATGTTTTACAAAACGGGTGCAAAATCGCCCCGTTTTGTCAAAATTTTTCATAATTTTCATACGCCTCTCGCCCCCCTCTCTAATCCCCCAAGGCGGGGAAGTTCGGCGCGACATACTTCAATAAAAAATGCTCCCGCTTTCCTTTGGGAAGTCGGGAGCTTTTTTTATAACTCATACGATTTAGAATGTGCAGCCCACGGCAAGGGTTGCCGTGGAGCGGTCGGTGCCGGCCAGTTGGTCGCGGTGCTCGGGATGGGGTGCGCGGCAGTGGTCGGCGCTGATGCTGATGTATGCCGGCAGGGCCGGGCGCACAGGAAAGGCCACCTTTGCCGTAACGCCCAGGTGGTATTGTCCGGCGGTGAGCCATTCATATTCGCGCAACAGCCAGGTGTCGGTGGTGGGCGGCGGCGATTGCTTGTCGGACGGCATGGCCAGGGTGCCGTCGCTGAAGGGCTGCCCGCTGCCCTCCTGCCATCCGCCTCTCAGCTGAAGTGAGAGGAGCGAGGACCGCAGGGGGATGTTGCGTTGCAGTGCGGCGTGCCAATGGCGGCTGTCCACCCGCTGTCGCCGCACGAAGGGATAGGCGTAGGCCGTCTGGCGGCGGTGGCCCCATTCGAGGGCGGCGGTGACGGTCCATGTGGGCAGGCCGTTGCGCAATCCCAGGTGGCCGGTATAGGCGGCGCGGCCCTCCACCCACAGCTTGTTGGCCGTCTTCACCGGGTCGTAGTATTCGTAGTAGTTCGACCCGGCATCGTTGATTGTCTCGCGGTAGGTGGAGGCATGGTTCTCAAGGTTTTCGGCCTCCACGGAGAAGTCGAGCAGGTAGCGGCTGCGGCCGCTGTGGAGCGTCAGGCGCGAGTGGTAAGCGTAGCGCATGCTCTCGTGGGCTGAGAGCCGCACGGTGTAGGGCGAACGGCGCCCGTAGTAGCCGCGGCGGCGGGCGATGGCGGCCTCGTGGTGCCATTCCACCTGGGAGCGTGAGGAATGAGGAATGGCGCTCTTGAATGTAATTTGAAGCGATGCGCCGTGCTGCTCATCCACGAAGGGCATGGAGTGGTTTTTGTTGGTATAGCCTTCGGTGCCGAACTGCTCCACCTTCCCCATGAACACGCCGTAGGCGATGAGCGAGTTGTAGTTCTTGTCGTAGCGGCCGTAGGTGCGGAAGTCGAGGCTCTCGGTGCTTCGGCGGTACAGATAGGCGGCTCCAAGGTCGAAATGCGGGCCCACGGGCATGAGCAGTCCGGCGCTGACCTGCATGTCCATGAGCAGGTTTTTGTGGCGCAAGTCCTTGTATTTGGCATAGTTGGCCGACGTGTAGTCAATGCGTAGGCCGGCGGCCAATCCGCGCCATAGGTCGGCTCCCACGGCACCCGTCAGCCGGTAGGTGTCGCGATGTTTCCGCCCCAGGTTGGTGAGCGAGTCCTCCACGATGTCGAAGGGCATGCGCGTCGGGTTGGTGAACACCGAACCGCCCATCCTCTTTCCGCTGAACGTGTTGAGGCTCATGCTTCCATAGGCTGCCACGCGCGGCGATAGCCTGAAGAAACTCTCCACGCTTGCCGCGGCCTCGTCGGCGTGTGGCGACTGGCTGTAGTCGGCCCATGCGCCGCGTTGCATTTGCATGCTGACATCGGCCGTGCTGATGTTGCGGCCTGTCATGCGTGTGAGCCCGGCGGCATTGGCCGAGGTGAGCCATGCCGACGAGTCGCGCTCAAAGGCAAAGTCGCGGTGCTGCGCCTGCATCCCGGTCGTTGCGAGAAGGAGCACGGCGAGCAACAGGTGCCTATGGTAAGAGTGAACAGCCATCTTTAAAGTATGAATGAGGAATGAGGAATGAGGAATTAGGAGTGAGGAATGAGGAATTAGGAATTTTGTTTTTGGTTTTCCCCAATTCCTCATTCCTCATTCCTAATTCCTAATTGAAAGAAATTATTCCCCGCGGATGGAGAATTTCTGCCGCTCGTGGAAGTCGGCAGTGGAGTTGTTGGTGTCGAGATAGACGATGTGGGCACCCTGCTTGACGGACGCCTCGGCATCGATGCCCGACGGGTCGGTGCTGTTGTCCACTCCGAGGGCGTAGTTATAGACCAGCTTGCCCGCATTTTCGGCCAGGGCCTCGGTGGCCTCCTTGTCAACGTTGCGATAGAGGGTGTGGCCCAGTTTGTTGGTAAGAGCGACATAGCCGGCATCGACATCTGCGGTGAGGCGTTTCTTACTGTCGCTCAACCTTGTGGCGTCGAACACCTCCATGCCGTCGATAACCCATTCCACGGGCACTTTGATGCAACGGTTGATGTCGTTTTGTGCTTCACCCACGCCATACCAATGGTTGTCGGTGTCGAGGGCGTAGGCCTCCGGTTCCGAGTCCTTTATCTGGAACATGAAGAAGGCCGGAGAGTTCATGCTGAGCATCCATGCCGTGCCCTGTCCGTATTTCACGGCCTTGAGATAGTGGCTGGTGGGAATGACGTCGGCCGGGGTGGGGTAGTAGGAAGTGAGATTGTAGCCGCTTTCGGGGTCATACATGCAATAATAGTCGGCATTGGCGTAGTTGACGCTCTGGGAATAGGTCTGCGTGTTGTCGATGCTTCCCATGCAACTGACGACCACCTGCGAGAACGGTTCAATCACGAGTGCGCCGGGATAATACCAGATGCCGTTTTGAGCCGGAATGAAGCCCTCGGCCTCATACACCAGGTCGCCGTCCTTGGTGAAGTTGTTGTTGCTGGCATGGCCGTTATAGGGAGTGGCAATGCCGAAGCACAGGTTGTTGACGATGGCCTGCTGGGAGCAGTTGTTGTAGATGATGAAACCCTTGTCCATCTGGAAGGCACCGCTGCCGTCCTTGGGACATCCGCCGTTGTAGAGCTCCTTGATGACGAGCTGGTCAACGTTGGCATCTTCGAGCGGTGCCTCGGCGAAGCTCACTTCGTGGATGCTGGCCGTGGGAATGTTCACTGTTGTGCCGTCGGTCTTGGTAATCACCATGTTCCATTGTTGGGCACACACGTTTGCCGTCACTACGAGTGAGGCAAAGACTGAAAGGAATAATTTTTTCATTGCTTTATTGTTTTGATTATCAGTTTCTTATTTTAATGCTTTTTCCCCGTGCCTTGATGATGTAAACGCCCTTGGGAAGAGTGGTCAGGTCGGCGGTTGCCCTGCCGTCGGCATCGGCCGTTGTGGTGCTTACCATGATGCCGCCGAGGGTATAGACGCCTACTTGCTCACCCTTGTTGAGGCCCGTGAAGGCGGCTTGTCCGAATTTCACCTCTGCCTCGGGTTCCGACGATTTGTACACCTGTTCGATGGCCGTGGCCGAATTGGCGAACTTGTAAGTGGTTCCTTCGAGCGACGTGGTGATTTGCTTATCGCCGCAGGTCACGGTGAGTTCTCCGTCGCTGAAGGTGATGACGGGCTGGGCTCCGAGTGAAAACTCCGCCGTGGTGCCGTCGCTTTGGGTGAGCACCAGGTACTGCGCCCTGACCATGGACGGCCATGCCAGCGCCATCATGAGCATGAGTGCTGCTAAGAATGATTTCTTTTTCATAATTTTTTTGTTATAAAATGGTTAATGTACTATGCGTTTTTTCGACATTTTCAACTTCATGGTGACGTGGTTGGCACTATCGGGCGAGATGATGATAAGGCTTTTCACGCCGTTGAAGTTGTAGCGCCAGTCGTAGGTGACGAGTTGCGTGTTGCTGCTCGCCTCGTAGATGCCCGGCGGCACGTTGAAGTGTGCGGTGCCCTGTGCGTCGGTACTGTCAACGAAGATGCTGGCCAGCGCATCCCTGAGTTCCACGCGCACCCCGGCGTAGGGGTCCACCGAATTGTCGGGATAAACGAGTTGCACGCTGACGTTGCACACCTCCACCTCCTCGTCGTAGTGGCAGGCGGTGGCCAGGGCCATGAGCATGGCGGCCGCGATAAATCGTGTGGCTGCTTTCATTTCGTTCATATTTTAAGCCTTAGCGACAGTCCGTAGTAGTAGCCGGGAATGTAGGAACTGCTGAAGAGCGACGTCCTCAGCCCCGTCTGCGAAGAGCGCACCCGGCTCATGTTGTTGAAGAAGTTGTTGGCATAGAACGACACCGACACATGGTTGCCGATTTCCTTTGTCAGGCTGATGTTTGCCGAACAATAGGCCGAAAGCTTGTCGGGGTTCATGATATAGGGATAATTTGTCCGGATGACCAGTTTTGCCAGGTCGTTGAAAAGCGTGGGGTCGTTGTCGCGTGCCCATAGGAATTTCTCGGCAAAGGGAATCATCTGGCCCGGGTTTTCCCATGTGGTGAAATACTCGGGGTAGAGGATGATGTGGGTGTCGCGGGTGCTGCCGTCGTAGGGCTCTCCGAAATAGTCGGTGGCCTCCTTTGCCACCAGTCCCCTTGTGGCGTTTTCCAGTTCGCTCAGGTTGCGTTTGTATTGCATCAGCGTTGTTTCCATTCTCAGGCTCACCACAAGCCTTATCTTCGGAATGTGTGTGGTCAGCGTGGCGTTGAGGTTGGTATGTCGCGAAATGCTGCCGTTTGACACCGAGGCATTGGCCGAATATCCGGTGCCCGTGCTGTTGCAACCCCTGTACCATCCAATGTATTGGTAGGGCCTGTTTCCCGACATGGTGCTTGTCACGCCGTGCGGAATGTCGGGAAAGAGCATCTCGTCGAGGCCCTTGTACTCGTAGTAGTTGCCGTCGAGGCGCAGGGCGGTGCGCAGGGCCTTGAATTGCCTGAAGTCCACAATCCATTCCACCCCCCGCCTTTCCACCGGCGAGGCGTTGATGAACTGGTTGTTCACGGTGTAGGTGCGCCGTTCCAGGTAGTCGAGCTGCTTGGGCTGTTGCTGCCCGGTGGCATCGCCCACGGTGACGATTCCCGTTTGCCGGTCGATGCTGAACGTGCGGTTTTCGGCAGCAATGGTGCAAGCGTCGAGTGCCGACGGCGGTGTGTATTTATAGGCAAACGGCGTGTAGGTGCTAATGGGCATATAGGCGCGGCGGGTGACGTTTCGGAATGCCGAAACGGTGATGCGCGTGCCCTTCACGTCGATTTCCACTCCCAGGTCGGCCTGGTTGGTGTATTGCCAAAGCAGCTGCGGGTTGTAGCGGGCCTCGACGGGATAGGTGAAATAGGCGTAGTAGGAGCGGTTGTCCTGCGTGCTGGTGCTGGCAAAGGCCATCAGGTCGCGGTAGGCCGGTCTGGGGAAGAGCACCTGGAAGGAGGGCAGTTTCACGCTTTTCCCCCATCCGGCGTGCATGCTCAGGCTGGAAATCCACGCCTCCTTGCGCCCTCGCCAGAACACGTAGCGGGCGTTGATGCGCGGCGAGAGGCTGGCCACGGTGGAATATTCCGACCGGCTGATGTGCGTCATGTCGTTCCTGAGTCCGGCGGTGAGCTCGGCCGTTGCCGTCTTTCCGGTTTTCATCGTCAGCCTGTCCTCGGCATAGATGGCGGCGTTGTGCATCCACGGCAATTGGTCGGGCCTGTATTCGCGCCATGTGGGGGCCACCCTCATGTCGTCGTAGTAGGTGCCGCGCCCGTTGTTGTGGCTCCCCGTGTATTCCGCGCCCAGCATGAGCTGGTGGGTGAAGGCGGAAAACTCCTGCACGCCGGTGGCGGCCTTTAGTTTCACGGCGAAGCTCATGGGCTTTGAGTCGTTGTAGCCGCGCTCGTGCCAGTAGCCCGTGGGCCCCAAGATGATGGCATCGCGCAGGCCTTCGGTGTAGTCCTGTGCTATGAAATACCCTTCCTGCGTGGTGTGGATGAGTGGCTGGGTGGATGCGCTGCTCTTGCTGACATATTGCTCCGTCAACTTGTCGGCCATCGAGAACGCCGCCCTGAAGAGCACGTCGCCGAGCCATTTCCGTGCGGGCAGCCAGTGCAGTTCCATGTTTGTGCGAAGCATGTTGTCGCGTGCCTTGCTATAGTCGTCCTGCTCCTCGTCGGGGTCGGCTTTCGAGTTGTAGCCGCCAATGTTGGCGCTGATGCCGGCGGAGAGCGTCAGCGGTGTTGACTCGCTCAGGAAAACGTTTGAATAGCGCATTGAGAGAATGTTGCGCTGGTAGGCCGTGTAGGGCGAGGCGATGTCGGAAAACGAGCGCGCGTGCTCTGCCGACACGTTGAGCATGCCTTTCCGCGTGCCCAGTGCGAAGCCCTTGCTCACCGCCACCTGCCGCGTGTGCTGGTTGAGCTTTCCCTCCACGATGAAGGGCGACTTTCCTTGTCGTGTCTTCACCTTCACCACGCCGTTGCTCAGGTCGCCGTATTCCACCGATGGCACGCCGGCCACCACTTCCACGCTCTCTATGTCGGCTGCCGACAGTGTCCGTGTGGAGGCGGCCATCGTTTCGTCGGAGGCGGCATTGTTGTCGAGCCGTGCGCCGTCCACCTCGATGGCCGTGCCGAAGGAGGCGTTGCCCTTCTCGCCGGCATCGGCGCGCAGGGCCAGCCTGGGGTCGCTCATCAGGGTGGCGTTCATGGTCTTGCCGCCTGGCAACAAGGTCGTTATTTCACCAAGGTTGAGCAACTGCTGGTTGTCGAGGGTGGTGCGGTCGATGGTGTACGAGGTGGTGGCGGCATCTTCCTTGCGCAGGGCCACCACGGTGACCTCGTCGAGGGCCAGGTTGTCTTCCCTGAGCCTCACTTCCACCGGCTTCATGTCTTCTTTTATATATAATAAGGTGGTGTTGCGGGCATAGCCCAGGCATTGCACCGTCAGGGTGGCCTGTCCGCGAGGCGCATTCCTGATAACGAAACGCCCGTCGCCGGCGGTGACGGCCCATAGTCCGGCCTCCTTGAGCAGCACGCTGGCAAACTCCACGGGCTGCCCTGAGAGGCTGTCGGTGACGATGCCGCGCACGGTAAGTTGTGCGGCGGCCCTCAAGACTATGGCACTGAGAAGGAAGGCCATGACAAGGCGTTTGTACATATCAGAAAAAGTTCTTTTTTTTCGTTTCGCCTGCAAAATTACGCCTTTTCCATGCGGCGTGCAATACCTAAAAATTGTGAAATTTATGTGCGGAAGTTGACCACTTCGGCATGCCTGTGGGTAAGACGGAACTTAAAGCCTTGATATTTAGAGGCTTACCAAGGAAAAACCTTGCTTGCCGGAACCCATGACGGCAAATTGAGCCAGTCCAAGCCGCAAACGACTCCAGTCCAAACCGCAGAAGGACTGGAGTAGGATGCGGCTTGGACTGGCTCATATTAGAAGTTCTTCACTCAGATTTGTTAAAACATGCAAATGCAATCGCCAAAATCGATGAGCCTTTCTCTTTTCCCCTTTTCAATTTTTTTTCTCCCCCTTACGAAAAATTTTTCTTTTTTCTTGGTAAAAAATTTGGTGGGTTCAGCGAAACTCCGTACTTTTGCAGTTCAAACCCTTTAACTGTTACAATACATTGAAGCATTCATTCTATTTCACAGCTTGCCCCAGGGCAGGACTCTTGCGCCTCTTTTTAGCAGCCATCCCCTTCGGGGGCTTTTTGCCGTAGGTGCCAGCAGTACAACTGTGAGCACGGAATGTTCTTTGACTTCTTGCAACAATGAATTGTGACAGGTTCTAACTGAATTAGAATTCCTGTCTGATGAACCTAAGGACCACAACTTACCACTGTGGCCCTCATACTTCTTACGCTTTGTTTTTGGGAGATTATTATTGCGACGAATGTGTTAATGATGATTGTATGATTAAAGAATTTAAGCATCAAACGAAAGAAACGATCCTGGATTTTATGAACATGATGGGCAAGCGCCCAAGAACTTTCTCCACTCTTCTCGAATGGCTTCCCTATACGGGCAAGGGATTTACCACATACTTTTACGCCCTGAAGCACGAGCTGGTGTTCGTGTGCTTTGAGCACATGGAAGAGCCCTATGAAGAACTGATCAGCGACTTCGGCGAGGGCACCGCATTCTTCATGTCGGAAAACGGCGAGCGCGAGAGTCCCTTGAAGAACCTCGGCCTCTGCTGTTCCAACTTCATTTTGAAGGCCTTCGTGTTTGAAAAAGAAAAACCGATATGCTTACCCGACTACCACCTGGTGTACGTCACGAACAACAAGCTGCTCAACCTCGGCACCGTCAGCTCGCTGGCCCTTTCCTCACATGTGACCGTCATCGACGACTTCGACCAGGTGCCCGCCGACATTGCCATCAACCCCAAGGAGACGCTGCCCGGCGCCGACTATGTGAAGGCATACTACCAGATGGGCCGCGAAGGATGGGAACTCTCGCCCGAGGACCAGGAAAAAGGCAAGGAGCCGGTGGAAATAGACTGGGACAGCTTCGTGACCACCATCAACCAAAAGGACAATTCCAACGTCAGCCTGAGCGAACTGTTGGACATTGTGAAAGAAACCAATGACGACGATGACGACGACCTGGACCTTGACGACGATGATGACGACGAAGACGATAAAGGCATTGAGCAGGCACTCACGGCGCAGAGGGACCAACGCGAGGTGAAAGTGCAGATACTGGAACCACTGGAAAACCCGAAAGAGGAACTCAAGCGGCTGGTGGGATGCGCAGACATCAAGAAAAAGCTGGTGGAACTGACCAACCTCACCCTTTACAACAAGATGCTGAAGGAGATACAGCCCTCGGGGCGGTGCCATGCCGTTCCGCTCCATAGCGTATTCTACGGAAGACCGGGCACCGGAAAGACCACCGTGTGCAAAATCTTCGGTTCGCTCCTCAAGGAGGCCGGGGCACTCTCGAAAGGGCATGTCGTGGTGTGCAACCGCGGAACGTTTATCGGATGCTACTGGGGCGACGAGGAACGCTCGGTGAACAAGGTGGTGGAACTGGCAAAAGGCGGGGTGCTGATGATCGACGAGGCGTATATGCTCGACAGCAACGGAAGCAACGACCCCGGACGGCTGGTGCTCCCCCTGCTCATGGACCTGCTGGCCGACGAACAGATGCGCGACATCGCCGTGGTGCTCTGCGGATATAAGGAGCCCATGGACAAGCTCTTGGAGCTGAACCAGGGCCTGGAGTCGAGGTTCCCCAACCGCTTTGAGTTCACCGACTTCACGTTGCCCGAGCTGCTCAGCATCACGCTCTTGCGCGTCAAGGAATACAACTACCACTTCACGCCGGCCGCATGGCAGAAATACAAAATGTTGCTGGAGCAGGCCTATAGGAAGCGCGACCCCGAAAAGTGGGGCAATGCACGCTTCGTGGCCAACCAGCTCGACCGCATCTACATGCGGCATGCAGGGCGATGCGTCAGGAGCAAGCGCACCGACAAGGCCACCTTGCTCAGCATCACCAAGGCCGACATCGAGCCCATCAGCGTGCCGGCCAAGCGCAAGGCCATTGGATTTTGATAAAAAATTGAAAAGAGGAAAAGTTGAAAAAAAGTTGCATAATTCAAACCAAATTATTACTTTTGTACACGAAAAGCAGCGACCCCAGGCGGGGCCGCTGCTTGAACCTGTCGGCCATGCGGCAGGGATAAACTTATTTTACCATCAAAAATGAAAAAAACAGTATTGATAACCGGCGCAACAAGCGGCATCGGGCTCGCCTGCGCAAGGAGATTTGCCGACAACGGCGACAGGCTGATTCTCAACGGCCGCAACGAGCATAAACTGACCGAACTGCGCAAGGAGCTGGTTGCCAAGGGGACGGAGGTGCTCACGCTGGCCTTCGACGTGAGAGACCGCCAGAAAGCCAAGAAATACATCGACGGGCTGCCCGAGGGGTGGAGGGAAATAGACGTCCTGGTGAACAATGCAGGGCTGGCCCTCGGCCTGGAGCCCGAATACCAGGGCAACCAGGAGGACTGGGAAGTGATGATCGACACCAACGTCAAAGGCCTGCTCACCATGACACGCCTCATAGTGCCCGGAATGGTAGAGCGCAACCGCGGACACGTCATCAACATCGGCTCGGTGGCCGGCGATGCCGCTTATGCCGGAGGAAACGTCTATTGCGCCACCAAGGCGGCGGTGAAAGCCATCACCGACGGGCTGCGCATCGACGTGGCGGAAACGGCAGTGAGGGTGACCAACCTGAAGCCCGGACTGGTGGAAACCAATTTCAGCAACACCCGCTTCCACGGCGACAACGCCCGCGCCGCCAACGTCTATAAGGGCATTCAGCCCCTTACCGGCGACGACATCGCCGACGTGGCCGTATTTGCCGCCAACGCCCCGGCGCATGTGCAGATTGCCGAAGTGCTCATACTGGCCACTCACCAGGCCAGCGGCAGCGTCATCGTGAGAAAATAGCATAGAACATAGGATTTCCTAGGACTTCCTAGGATTACCTAGGACTTCCTAGGAAATCTAGGAAATCTAGAAAATCTAGATCGTCTAAAGCCTCTGGAAAACCTAAAAACCCGAAAAATATGAACCTTACCGAAAGATTTTTAAACTACGTGAAGTTCGACACCCAGTCGAGCGAGGAGTCACAGAGCGTGCCCAGCACCGCCAAGCAACTCGTGTTTGCCCAATTCCTGAAAGAAGAACTCGAACAAGAGGGCTTCAGCGACGTGGAAATGGACGAGCAGGGATATATCTATGCCACGCTGAAATCGAACATGAAGAAAGACGTGCCCACCATAGGTTTCATCTCCCACTACGACACCAGTCCCGATTGCTCTGGTAAAGACGTGAAACCCCGCATCGTGAGCAACTACGACGGCGGAGACATCACGTTGAGCGAAGGTATCGTGAGCTCTCCGGCGAAATTCCCCGAACTGCTCGACCACAAGGGCGAGGACCTCATCGTCACCGATGGCACCACGCTCCTCGGCGCCGACGACAAGGCGGGCATCGCTGAGATTGTGCAGGCCATGTGCTTCCTGCGCGACCATAAGGAGATTCCTCACGGCGACATACGCATGGGCTTCAATCCCGACGAGGAAATAGGCATGGGCGCTCACCACTTCGACGTGGAGAAATTCGGATGCCAATGGGCTTATACCATCGACGGAGGCGACCTCGGAGAGCTGGAGTTTGAGAACTTCAACGCCGCCGGTGCCAAGATATTCATAAAAGGTGTGAGCGTGCATCCCGGTTATGCCAAAGGAAAGATGGTGAATGCCGGGCGGCTGGCCGCGGAGTTCGTGAACATGCTTCCCGAAGGCGAAACGCCCGAGCAGACAGAGGGCTACGAGGGATTTTTCCATCTGACGGGCATGGAGGCTTGCACCGAGAACGCCAAGTTGAGCTTCATTATCCGCGACCACGACCGCGACAAGTTTGAGGACCGCAAGGCCCTTATGCAGAAATGCGTGGAGAAGATGAACGCCAAATACGGCCCGGGCACCGTCAGTGCCGACATCAAGGACCAGTATTACAACATGAAGGAGAAGATAGACCCCCAGATGCACGTCATCGACATTGTGCTGAAGGCCATGCAGGCTTGTAACGTGCCGCCCCGTGTGAAGCCCATCCGCGGAGGCACCGACGGCGCTCAGCTCTCGTTCCGCGGGCTGCCCTGTCCCAACATCTTCGCCGGAGGCGTCAACTTCCACGGGCCTTTCGAGTTTGTAAGCATACAGGTCATGGAAAAGGCCATGCAGACCATCGTAAAGATTTGCGAGCTCACGGCAAGCTATAACGACTGATAAAAAAATCCCCGGAGCGTTTCGGCGTTTCGGGGATTTGTTGTGTTTTAACAAATAAATCTTTTTTTTCCAGCATGGGAGAATTGCCTGCACTCATTAACGACCTGGCCCTCATACTGATGGTGGCCGGTGTAGTGACACTTGTGTTCAAGAAGCTCAAGCAGCCCTTGGTGCTCGGGTATGTGGTGGCCGGTTTCTTGGTCAGTCCCCACATGCCCTACCTGGCATCGGTGGTTGACACCAAGGACATCCACACCTGGGCCGACATCGGCGTGATGTTCCTGCTGTTCTCCTTGGGACTTGATTTCTCGTTCAAGAAAATCCTGAAGATGGGCGCCTCGCCCGTCATTACCACGGTCACACTGGTGTTTTGCATGATGATGTTGGGCATTTTCGTGGGTCACCTGTTCGGGTGGGGAAAAATGGACTGCATCTTCCTCGGCGGCATGCTGGCCATGTCGTCCACCACCATTATTTACAAGGCTTTCGACGATATGGGCCTCCGCCAGCAGCACTTTGCCGGACTGGTGATGAGCGTGCTCATCCTTGAGGACATCCTGGCCATTGTGATGCTTGTGATGCTCAGTGCCATTGCCGGCGGAAGCGGTGCCGGTGGCGGACAAATGGCCGGCTCGGTGTTGAAGATTGTGTTTTTCCTCGTGCTATGGTTCGTGGTGGGCATTTTTGCCATTCCCCTTTTCCTTCGCCGCACGCGCAAATTGATGAATAGCGAGGTGCTGCTGGTGGTGTCGCTCGGACTGTGCTGCGCCATGGCCGTGCTGAGCACACAAGTGGGCTTCAGCTCTGCTTTCGGGGCATTTGTCATGGGAAGCATATTGGCCGAAACCATTGAGGCCGAGAAAATTATCCGACTGGTGGAGCCGGTGAAGAACCTTTTCGGAGCCATATTCTTCGTTTCCGTGGGCATGCTTGTTGACCCGAAGATTTTGACCGACTATGCCCTTCCCATCCTCGTTTTGGTGTTGACCATTTTGGCCGGGCAGGCCGTGTTCGGCTCGCTGGCCTACCTGCTTGGCGGCGAAAGCCTGAAGTCGGCCATGAAGTGCGGATTCTCCATGGCGCAGATAGGTGAATTTTCGTTTATCATCGCCTCGCTGGGCCTCTCGCTGGGCGTCATCGGCGATTTCCTTTATCCCGTTGTGGTGGCCGTTTCGGTCATTACAACCTTCCTCACCCCTTACATGATTCGCCTGGCCACACCCGCCTACAACCGGCTTACCAAGCGGTTGCCGCCGCGCGTTGTGAACATGCTCAACCACTTGGCCATGAGCCATCCCAACACCACGAAGCACAGCCTTTGGCACCGCCTGCTCTTGCAAATGGGTCGCAACACGGTGGTCTATGCCATCCTCTCGGCCGCCACCATCACGCTGATGTTCACTTTCGTGTTGCCTTTCACGCGCCGCCTGTTGCCGGGATGGGAACTTCACTGGTATGCCAACGCCATCACCGGCACGCTCACGGTGCTCATTATTGCGCCCTTCCTGCGTGCCATGGTGATGAAGAAAAACCATAGCGACGAGTTCCGCACCTTGTGGAACGAGAGCAACATCAACCGCATTCCGCTACTTTTCACCATCTTGGTGAGGCTGGTCATTGCCGTGGCCTTCATCTTCTATATCTGCAACTACCTCACCCGTTTTTCCAACGCACTGATGATTACCATCGGCGTGGTGGCCGTGGTGCTGATGATTCTGTCAAGGTGGATTAAGAACCGTAGCATCCGGCTGGAGAGGCTGTTTGTGCAGAACCTCCGTTCGCGCGACATCCAGGCGCAGGTCCACGGCCATCGCCGCCCCCTCTACGAGGGCCGCCTGCTCGACCGCGACATCCACATTGCCGACTTCGACGTGCCTGCCGACTCGCGATGGGCGGGCAAGACGCTCAAGGAGCTCAACCTGGGCCGCAAGTTCGGCATCCACGTGAGCAGCATCCTCCGTGCCAACCGCCGGCTCAACATTCCCGACGGCGACGACGTGATTTTCCCCGGCGACCGCCTGCAGGTCATCGGCAGCGACGAGCAGCTCGGCGCCTTCCGCCATGCCATAGAGCACGAAACCCATGAAGAGGACTGCGAACTGGAAAAGCGTGAAATGCGCCTGCGCAGCTTCCTCATTACCGAAAGCAGCCCCTTCGTAGGGCTTACCATGCAGGAATGTGGCATCCGCGACCGCTACAACTGCATGGTGGTGGGCGTGGAAGAAGGAAAGGAAAACCTCTCGCAGGTGAAGCCCTCGTACCGTTTCCGCCAGGGCGACATCATCTGGGTGGTGGGCGAGGCCGATGACCTCGTGGCCCTGCTTTCCGCCTCGAGATAAGCCCTTTACAAGGCATGTTTTCCGCTTGCTTAATGTAGGGACATACTTTATATATGTCCGAAAACTTAACGTAGGGACATATTTTATGTATGTCCGAAAACACCCCCTAAAAAACCTTGACATATTGAGGCTGGCGGACATACATAAAGTATGTCCCTACACTGCGTATTATTTTTTCACCGCCTGTAGCTTTTGTCAAGATTTTTCAACGATTTTTCGACACCCCGGAAAGTTTGACCGCAAATTTCAAGGAGAGATTTTGAAGTTTGAGAGGAGAAATCTTGAAGTTTTCTCCCCGAAATTTGCGGTCAAACTTTGGGCCTTCTGAAAGTTGCTGATTATCAATACATTACAAAACAGCCAAAAATCTTGCAGTTTTGTCAATATTTTTTACCAATTTATATCCACCTCGTTAACAGCCTTCCTCCCTCACCCGACAAGGTTTCACCGGAGAGCCGACTATAAGAGCCGGCACTTCATGGGAGCCCCCGCCACGTCAACGTCAAAGGCCGGAAACTTCCATCGCCATGATGTAGTCGTTCATGTAGAAGCCCTGGCCGATGGGGAAGTCGCCGGAGCGGGCCTTGTGCATGCCCATTCGCTCATAGAAGGTGACGGCGCGGTTGTTGCGGTTCACATTCAGCTCCATGGTGCAGGGTGCGGGATGCACGGCGCGGATGTAATCAACGGCGGCATCGAACAGTTGCCGCCCGTAGTGGAAGCCCTGGCAATGGGGCAGGACATAGATTTTCTGGAGATGGAACAGGTCGGCCTGCTCCTGCTGTATACTGACGTAGCCCACAGGCGTTTCTCCTTCAAAACCAATGAAATAGACGTGCCCGTCGGCCATCTGCCGGTGAAGGTTGGGAAGCGAATACATCCATTCCATCATGTAGTCGTTTTGTTCGGGAGTGAGGATGTCCTTGTAGGTTTCGGGAAACACCTGCCAGGCCAGGTCGTGAATGAGCTGGCAGTCGTCGGTATCAGCTTTTCTGATGTGAAGCATGTAAAAGTTGAAAAAATGTAAAATTGAAAAGTTGTAAAAAAAAGGCAGCCGCCATCAGTATCGTCTAAACTCCTAAACTCCCAAACTTCTAAACTCCTTAAAATTAAAAAAGGAAAGTTGGAAAAAGGCTTTCAATACCATTGCACGGCATTGGCATATCCCGAGCGCTTGTCGTATTTCAGCGCGTCGGTCAGCGTGGAGGCATTGCAACGGAAGGAGAAATTATACGAGGTGTAGGGCGCGAGCACCACCGAGCACGACATGTTGAAGCAGTGCAGGTCGCGCGAAAGCGATGCCGTGGTCATGCTGATGCGCTTTTGCGTGAAGTCATAGCCGCTTGAGAAGCTGATGTTCCACCCGTCGGAGAGCCGCAGGTTGCCGCTCATGTTCAGGTTCTGGGTGAAGGCGTAGGGGTAGCGCATGCGTTTGGTGTTGAACTTTCCACTGCTGTTTTCGCGCATGCTGATGCCGTATCCCACGCTGATGCTCCAAGGCATGGAGAATTTCATGTAGCCCTCCTCGTCGGTCTCGGCTTTTCCGGCCCCGGGTTTCTTGGCGCCGTGTTTTCCGCGCTCCAGGTCGCTGTCGATGTTTGTTTCCACACCCGTGTCGTAGTCGTCTTCCTCGTCGTCTTTGCGCGAGTCGGCCTTGTCGTCGGTTTTGTCTTTCTTGCCGAACCATTTCTTCAGCTGCTCGGGGTTGAGCGTGAACGAAAGGTTCTGAGAGGTGCCCTGGAAGCGCCCGAAGCGGCCGTAGCTGTACTCGGTGCGGTTGCCCACGTAGGGGTTGCCTTTCTCGTCGAGCTCGTAGGCATAGGTGGCAAAGGTGGCGTTCATGTTGAACGTGTAGTGTTTCCACCATTTCAGCCTTATCCTCATGTTGAGGTCGCTCAGCGGTTTTTCCTTGGCCGAGAGGTTGTACGACATCGACGCGCCCAACTCGTCAATCAGGCTGATTTTCTTGTAGTCAACGGTGTCGTTGTCGGTCTTTATCTTCATTTCCAGGTTGTTGCCGACGTCGAACGACAGGCTTCCCGTCTTGCCTTTTCCCGGTGTTCCGAAGAGCTGGCCCTCAAACGGCGAATATTCCACGAGCGTGACGTTGCCCTCGGCGTCGGTCTTCTGGTAGGAATCGTGGAAACCGTAGCGGTGCTGGCCGAAGTCGGGGGCGTAGCTGAACGACACCTGGGGGGTGAAGACGTGGCGGATGGCCTGAATCTTGTCGCCGAAGAGCTTGCGCGAGGGGGTCCAGAAGCCGTAGATTTTCGTGCTCGCCGACAGGCTGAGGTTCCAGTTATACACGTTGTAGAAGCCGTAGGTGGTGTCTCTTTCCTCCTTGTTCGTGGCCTCGTTCCATGAGCGTTTCACCTTCGAGGTGTACATGCGGTCGGTGAAGTTGAACGAGGGGTTCACGTTGATGAAGTTGAAAAGGGTGAAGCTGCCGCTCACGGGAATGCTGTGGTTCATGCCGTTTTTCCAGTCCTTGATGAGGTTGGCGTGCATGAGCTGGTCTTCCTTCGTGTTGATGCTGTTTGAGAAGTGTCCGGTGTAGCTCATGGAGATTTTCTCGTACCACCGCTCTTTTCCCACGGCGTGCTTGCGCTTGAAGGGATAGAATCGCGAGATGGACACATTGAGGTCGGGCAGGGTGAGGGCGATGGACGAGTCGCGCATGTTCTGGTTGAGGTTGGCCGTTCCGCTCAGGTTGAGGCCTATGCTGCTGAAGCCCGTGCTCCACGACACCGACGAGGTTCTGGTGCTCTGCGTGAGGCTCTGCGGGTTATACAAGCTGCTCAGGTTGTTGCGCTCGAAGCTGCTGGTGGCGAAGTTCACGCTGGCCGACAGCGAGCTGAAGGGGTTGGCTTTGGCATCCTGGCGGTGGCTCCATTGTATTTTGAAACTCTCCTGCTCGTTGAAGTCGGGCATGCCCTTGTCGCCGTTTTTCGTGTCCTGGTAGCTGAAGTAGAAAGAGCCGCTGTAGCGGTAGCGCTTTCGGTAATTGCTGGCGGCGCTGATGCCCCACGAGCCCTTGGTGTAGATTTCTCCCAGCAGCTTCAGGTCCCATTTGTCGCTCATGGCGAAGTAGTATCCGCCGTCGCGCAGGTAGAATCCGCGGCTCGATTCGTCGCCGTAGGTGGGCATGATGAATCCGCTGGAATAGCTCTTCGTGAAGGGGAAGAAGCCGTAGGGAATGGCCAGCGGCAGGGGCACGTCGCACACCACGAGGTAGGCGGGCCCGAACACCACATCCTTGCCGGGACGCAGCTTGGCGCGCGAAATGGCAATATAGAAGTCGGGGTGCTCGGCGTCGCAGGTGGTGTAGCGGCCGTGTTGCAAGTACATCACGCCGCTACTGTCGCGCTTGCTGCGCTCGCTCCAGAGGAATCCGTCCTCCTGTTGTGTATAGACATTGCTGATAAGGCCTTTCTTGGTCTTGAAGTTAAAGGCCATGGTGTCGTTCTCGTAGGTGTCGCCGCCCATGGTGAACACGGGCTTGCCGATGATTTCGGTTTCTGTGCTGTCTTTATAGGAGCCGGTGGCATGCACGACGTTGCTGTCGAGGCTCATGTAGATTTTGTCGCTTTTCAGGTCCATCACCTGATATTCCACGGTGGCCGAGCCATAGAGGTGGGCGGTTTTTGTGTCGGCTTCATAGACGATGGAGTCCTGGGCGGTGTATTTCACCGGACTGTCTATGCCGTTCTTTTTCTTGCGCTGCAGGCTGTCAAGGCGTATGCTGTCGTCGATGATTTTATTGTGTCGCCACACGGCCAGCTGTAGCGAGTCCATGCCCAGGGTGTCCACCTCGCTGATGTCGCCGGTGGTATCGGGGCGTGCCGGCTCCAATGCCTCGTTTGGCAGGGTGTCGTCGGCAAGGGTGTCGTCCACGCGCAGGGTGTCGTCTTCCACAGGCCGGGGTGTTTGTGTCGTTGCCCCGAAGGACATGGACATGCGCACCTCCGCCATGACGAAGATGAAGGCACCGAGCAGGATGAAAAGCACTGCGGTCTTTCTCATTTCTTGTCTTTGCATGCGGCCAGAGGGCCGAATGAGTGTGCAAAGGTAGTGGATTTCTGCAAGAAATAAGAAAGATGGGTAAAGAATTAACGAAATTAATTGTTAATTAAATCAAGTTTCGCATTTGCACAACTTGTTTATGGTTCATGGATTCGGGAGTTTAAGGTGCCCGTTTTTTTAATTTTGAGTGTTTAGTTATGAGTTATGAGTAATGTGCGGCGGCAAAAACTCATAACTCATAACTCGCAACTCAAAGCTTAAAAGAGTCCACTCTTTTTCACGCTTTTCATCAGCGCCTTCGACGGGCCGTCGGCCTGTTTCACGGGCACGAGGTTCCAGCGCACGCTCCATGTAAGTTTCTGTCCCGGTGCCAGTTGGGTATAAGCCCCCTGGCTCTCAAGCTCTATGTAGGACGTGCCGCGGTTCACATATACCTGCACCTCGGCCTCGCCCGGTGCCGGCTGCCCCTCGTTGAGGTCTTCAAACTTTTTCAACAATAGCAGGCCGTTGTTGGCGAATGCCAGCCAGCCCCTTGCGTCGGCGTTCACCTTGCGGTTTTCGTTGGTGGCGTCGGCCTTGTACCATGCTGCGCCGTAGGCATTTTCGAAAGCCATCAGGCCCGCCGGCGTTATCTTGTCGGCCTGGGCGTCGAAGAAGATAATTCCGCCGTTGGGCACACGGGTGATTTCCCACGGTGCCACGCTCCGCGTTTCGTTTGACATGTTCTCGATGGTGTAGGTGACGATGAATCCGCCGCGCTTCTTGTCCACCTGGAAGTCTTTGCCGATGCGGTATTTCATGCGCTCGGAAACGCCGCTTTCAATGACGAGGCGCGAGTCGTCGCGCTGAACGACCTTGTAGGGCTGCTTGTCGTATTCGGGCACGGGTGGCCAGTTCCATTCCTTCTGCGGACTGGTCCAGAAGGTGCTTCCGAACGATTCCGGCCACCGCGATTGCGAAATGACCTCCTGGTCTTTGTACTTGAACGACAATACCTTGCCGCCCTTCTCGGTGTCGATGCAAATGGTCAGGTCGCCGTTTTTCAGGCAGCAGAGACCTTCGTCGCCGGGCGTTGCCGACGAGGCCGTTCCTGTTCCTAAAAAAGCGGCCATCATAAGGGTGAGGAAATGTTTTTTTGACATTTGAATAATTGGTTTATAAGTTAATGATTCAGAGTTTTTTTGTTCACTTTTCGCTTATTCAAGCATCCGTTCGCCCAGTTTCTCCAGTGCTCTCTTTTCCAGGCGCGACCATTTTTCCCTTGGCGGCGCTTTTTTCGTGAAGTTCGACTTCCTGACTTGTCGCTTCCAAGTCAGGTAATTCTCGCTGTTGACCTCCACCTCGCCGGTGTTGCGCTGAGCACTCTCCTCTTCCTTGCCTATCAGGAAGAAGTCGCCGTCTTGGAAACGATAGGAGTAGCGGTTGGTGGTGGTGCCGTAACTGCCCATGCTGCACCAAAGTTGAATGGAAAAGTTGAGCACGCCGCGATTGGTTATCTCCATCGAGATGTCGTAGGAGCAAAATTCGTCTTCGTTGGCAGGCAGCACCTCGTCGTATTGCTTCCAAAGCCTCAGTTGTCCGCCGGTCGTACCGAAATAGATGGCGAGGACGGGCTGGTTGAAGTTGTATTCATAGCCGTCGTCGCGGATTTTCATCTTCTCTTTGAAATTGGGCGTCGCCATTACAGCCAGGTCGGCAATGCCGTCCTTGTTCAGGTCGCCCATGGCCTCACTATGGCTCCAACCCTGTGGCACGATGTCGTCGGCGCCCGTGCCCTGTTGTTTCAGGCTCTGTGCCTCCAAGCTGCCAATGGCGAAGAGGGAAAAGAGCAAGACAATGAAAAGTTTTTTTGAAATAAGCTTCATAATATTCGTGTTTATTTGGTGAATAAATCAAGAAGAATGGTAGCTTTTTCCCAGCCTTTCCCGCACATACCTCACGCTGGCCGTGTACTCCGCATCGGTGTTGAGGTGCTCGATAATCATGGGCATGCAAGGATTTTCGGCGGTGGCCAGGCGGGCATAGAGTTCAATGTCCAGTGTCCCCTGGCCGCAGGCACACTCCTGAAGCTGGAAAGTGTATTCGGGTTTCAACCTGATGTCTTTCAGGTGGCAGCTGACGATGGTTCCGTGAAGTTTCTCGAAACACTCGTGCAGGAACTCATCATTGTAGAAATATTTTCTCGGCGACGTAATCATGTTCACCACGTCGAGGTGGGTTCCGAACTCGGCGCGGTCCACGTCCTCCAAGAGTCGCAGACATTCGTCGGGACAAGATGGAATCATCCACGGCATGGACTCTATGCAGAACTTTGTCCTTGCGGGCCGTGCCGTGTCAATAATCTGCCGTATCATTGCCACCGCCATGTCCCACAACTCCGTGCTGAAGTTCATGCGATACCCTCCGTCCCAGCGTGGGCCGTAAGGCGTTCCCACCACGTTCACGCAACAGGCGGCACCGATGGCGTCGGCCATGCGCAGCTGGTTGACGGCGTAGTCGGTCCATTGCCGGCGCTCATCGCCATTGGCGGCAAGCGTGTTGCGCCACACCCCCACCTCGGCAATCGTGAGCCCGGCGTCATCGGCCGCTTTCTTATAGGCCACGACGGTTTCTTCGCCGTCGTCGCTGCTCACGGGGAACACCACGGCCTGGAGTCCCAGTGCCTTGTGCTTCATGGCCCATTCCTCTGGTGAGCTGTGCTCCAAGGAAGATGAAATGCCCAGATACATCAGAATGCCCTCCTGTGAATAACCGACGCATCCATTTCTTCCAACGTTCCCACTCCCGTGCGGGCCATCACCCCGGCCAGCTCGGCCGTCATCTGGTCGATACGCCGTGCCACGCTCTCAGCCCCCTCCTTGAGGAGCGGCATCAGGTGTCGGCCCACCGACACGGCTTTCGCTCCGAGGGTCAGGCATTTGTATGCGTCCATTCCGCTTTCTATTCCACAATCCACGAACACCGGCACGCTGCCACCGGTTGCCGACAGGATGTCTTGCACGACCATCAGCGGCGGAACGGCATATTGTATCATGCCGTGATGGTGCGACACCACCATGCCCGCGCATCCGGCCTTCAGGCATTTTTCGGCATCGTGTACGCTGAGCACCCCTTTCACTATAAACGGCACTCCTTCGGCAGCTTGCACGAAGTCGGCCAGTTCCTCCGTCGTCTTGGCTTTCATGGGCAGGCCGAACACATTATCGTAGCCTCCCTCGGAATTGAAGGCATGGTCGATGTCCATTCCCACCGCCATGCAGCCCGCTTTCACGGCATGCTCAATCTTGCGGAACACCACTTGGTTGTCGGCATGGGGCTTGATAATCTTGATGGTTCGCGCTCCGGTGGCCACAATCTCCTCAAGTTCACTTTCGCTGCCCATTCCCACCCAGTGCACGGCCCCGCTCAGTTGGGCGGCCTGCGCATAGACGGTCATGCCGTCGTGGCGCGTGTTGTTCAGGTGCGACAGGGCAGCCGTCATCACCGGCGTGTGGAACGTTTCCCCGAACAGCGTCATGCGGGTGGAGGGCGCGACGGCGTCCACATACCGCGTTTCCACCAGCAGGGAGTCGAAATAGTCTCGCGTTATTTTGTCAGAGTCGGATGTATATTGCATTGTTATAGCGATTTATTGGATAATGCTTCGTTTATTTCGTCCATCTTCTCGTCCGTCAACTCGTACTTCCCAATCACATAGATGGCCAGCACGAACAGCACGGCGGGAATGATGGTGACCAGCCACAGGATGCCTTGTTCAGCCATCGGCGGCTGCACGGCCTCTCCGGCCTTGAATCCCACCCAGGCCAGCACCAGTCCGGGAATGACGCCGCCAAGAGCCTTGGCTTTCATGTCGTCGAGGGCCTGGGCCAGCTTTTCTCTTAATTGTTCGTTGGTCATACGCTTAACAGCTTTTTCGGTGTCGCCCTGCCTGTCTCCATGGGGTGAATGGCAAGAAAAGCACACCCCGCAAAAAATCAGCATCAGGATAAAACACCCCTTTGTGTATTTCGAATTCATATATATATAGTTGTTTCCTTTGTCTTAGGAAGGAATGACGGGTTACGGGGGACAAAGATACTAAAAAAAGATAAATGAAATGCGATAAATAATAAAGTTTTTTTACAAAATCCCTAAATTCCTTTGACATGCGCAACAAAATAGTGCCATCCCCGCAACACTTCCCTTGGCCACGGCCAAATAGTGTAAAGAATGAGAGAGGGGGTGTAATGAATGTGTAATGAATAATTCATTGTTTTAGGGGAAAAAATAAAAGGAAAGCCTTTGAAAGCTTTCCTTTTACTGAGGTTTGCGGAAGGTGAGGGATTCAAACCCCCGATACCCGAAAAGGGTATACCGGATTTCGAGTCCAGCGCGATCGATCACTCTGCCAACCTTCCTTTGTTCAGACCTCCTTTCGCGTGAGGTGCGTAGCGGAGTCGAACCGCTCTATACGGTTTTGCAGACCGTCACATAACCGCTTTGTTAACGCACCATTTTTGTTAAGCGGTTGCAAAGGTACGACAAAAAAGTCGAACCGCCAAATTTTTCTTGTTTTTTTTCTTTCCCGGCTTTCTTTCGGAGGGTTTTATAGAGTCAACCAGCAAGTGCAAGTTGGCTGCAAAGTTAGGTATAATGTTTGAAAAAGACCTCATTTGGTGTGAAGAAATTTAGTTTTTCCCTTGGTCTCCTGTTGATTTTGGCCTGTATTGAGGCTATTCTCTTGTCCG
>JAFVHN010000081.1 GCA_017474515.1 Prevotella sp.
CTGATGCAGAGTCCGTCGTAGTCGGTTTCTGCGCCAATGAGCTCACTGTTGCGGTCGGGCATCCAGCGAATGTACACGCGGTCCTGTTCATCGGCATCGGCGGGCAGTGCCACGTCGGGCATGTCGTACCATCCGCGGGCGGCAATGTCGAAGGTGGCCACCGTCTGGAAGTTCTCGCCGTCGGTGCTATACTGAAGGTTGTTGGTGCGATAGGTGTTATAGCTGCAGCCCAACGAACTGGTAACCTTGATGTTGCGGTAGCCTTTCGTTGAGAAGGAAGCCTCGAAATACCATCCCTCGCTGCGGTTTTTCCAGATGCGTGCGCCCCACCGTCCGTTTTCCGAACCGTTGGTGATGCCGCGCGTGAGCCATGTTGAAGTGTTGCCGGCGGCATTGCGCAGGCAGAGTTGTCCGGCGTTCTCGCTGTCGCTCTTATAGTCGGCCACGCGGTCGCGGTTGGGCTGGTCGTAGTAGAAATCCCATCCCACGATATAGTCGGCGGCCGAGAAGTTGGCGGTGAGGTTCTTTTCAGAGTCCATGGTCACGATGCGCTCGCTGGCGGTGGTGTTGTCCTCCCATCCCAGGAAGGTGAGCACCTTGTTGTTCAGTGCGGTGAGCAGCACCTCGGTGCCGGCCTCATACATGCGTTTGCCATCGATGAAGGTGCCTTCGGGCTGTATCTGCACCAGGTTGTCGCGGGCACCCTCGGTCAGTGTAAGGTTGAGGGCGTAGGTGGTGGCCTGGTTGAACATGGCCGTCAGCGTGGTGTTGTCGGTGATGTTGAAGGTATAGGGATTGTCGGTCGAGACCGTGTTGCCGTCGGCATCCTGCCAATGGCTGAAGTGGTAGCCGAAGTTTTCTTCCAGGCTGAGAATCACCTCGTCGCCCTCGTCGAAGATGTCGGCACTGGGCGTTATGGTGAGCGTGGCGGCGTTCTCGTCGCTCAAGTTGACGACCAGCCGGCACTGGCGTGCCTCCTGTGGCGAGCCCAGGAGCGTGCCTTCAATCACGATGTCGGCAAATCCCACCTGCTTGGTGTTGCCCAGTGAATAGAGGTTCAGGCGCAGTTTGCAGAGCCCCTCGGTGCTGTTGGCTCCCACGATGTCCTCGCTGACGTAGGTGATGTTGGGCGTCTTGTTGTTGCGGGCAGGCACCACGCCGTTGGCAATGGTGGTGACGTTGCCTTCGCCGTCGATCCACGACACGTCAACTTTTCCGCCGTCGGTGCCGTAGCGTGTGGTGTTGAACGACACATGGGTGGGAGTGAACACCAGCCCCTTCTTCGTGATGAAGCAGAAATCGACGGCGTTGTCGTCGTTGGCGGCGCCGTCCTGCTGGGCGGGCTGGAAAAGCGTCTGCGTGTTCACGCCTCCGATGCCTTTGTAGGCCAAAGATTTCCCTACTTCCACATAACTGCTCTTGAACCATGCCGGAGCCTGTTCGCCCGGTCCGAAGGTGGCCGTTTGTCCGGCTGCACCCTCGTGGAAGGGGAAGGTCACGCTGACGGCTTCATTCTCCAGTGCGCCGCCCTCGCCGGTTCCGCTGATGACGACGTCTTTCAGGCAGAGTGTCTTTCCCGTGGCGTTCTCGGTGTACCAGGGGTAGATGCGCACTTCAAGCTGTTGTCCGCCCTCCAGTTTCAATACGGGCTGCGCGCTCACTTCGTAAAGGGTGCCGTCGGCCATCGCCGTGGGTGCCCAAATGGTGGTGCGGGTGTTGAAGTTGTCGGTGCTGTAATAGACGTGGCAGCGCATGCCGTCGCCGCCGGCAGCTCCCACTTTCATGCTGATGGCGCTGATGTTGACGGGCTGGTCGTCGGTGGCCTTCAGACCAAAGCTGATATAGCGGGCGGGGTCATCGTCTTCGGCGGCGGTCCAGGTGCCGCCCACGGGCTGGCTGTGCTGTGCGCCGTCGAGATATTCTTTCAGTTCCATGCCGCTCCAGGTCTGAGCCATGGCCTCGGCTGTGCCTTCAAGAGTGAAAGCGCCGTCCTGGCTGAGCGGCCATGTCACGCTGACGGGCTCACCGGTGGCGAGTGATGCACCGGTGGCCGTCACCGGCACCTCGATGGTCTGCGTGCCGTTGCTAAGGGTAATGGTGGCGCTGAGGTCGCCGGGCTCCATGATGATGGTGCGCACATAGAAGGTCTGCACGATGGTGCCGGAAGTATAGTCAACGCTCAGATTGGTTTTCCACGTCTGCTTGTTGAGCGAAATCTCAATGTTTCCGCTCACCGCGATGTCGATGGTTCCTGCCGACGGCGACAGTCCGAAGCCGTTCAGCGTCAGCTCTTTTGTAAGGGTGAGTCCCACGTAAGCCTGTCCCAGGTCGGCCACGGCGGGCGACACCGAGAGGTCCACGGGCACGTTGATGTCGTCGGACAAAATGCCCTGCTCCTTCATCAGCTGGGCGCAGAGGCGGGCCACCAGCAGGGCGCCGGTGGTGTTGAAGTGGGTGGAGCCATCGCCGTCGAACAGCTGCTCGTGGCATTTGGCATCGCCATAGCTTTCATAGAGGGTCTTCGTGGCCGTGGTGAGGTCGATGAAGGGCACGCCCTTCTCCTGCGCCAGCTGGGCCATGTGGTAGGGATAGTCCATCAGGTGGTTGTCGGCAGCCACGCTCTGGTTCTCCCTGATGCCGTTTTCAGTAAGGATGGAGAAGCTGTCGCCAAGGTCGTGGCGGCCGTTGCGCCTGATTTTGCCGTTGCTGTCGAAATAGCTGCGGCACACGGGGGCCACCAGGATGGCATGGGCACCCTTTGCCTCCACCTCGTCAACAATCTTTGCCAGCCACTGCTTGTAGGTGGTCGAGGGGGTGGTGCCGCGCGTTTCCATCGATGCGGCCAGCGACGTCATGCCGTGGCTCATGTAGTAATCGTAGAGCTCGTCGCGGTCCACGCCGTCAATCTTCTCGTCGTTGTGGGCAAACTGAATGAGCACATAGTCGCCGGGCTCGACGCTGTTCTTGGCGTTCTGCCACAGTTCGTTGTAGCCGCCACGGGAATCGCGGCCGCCACGGGCGTAGTTCACCGAGGTCCATCCGTTGGTGAGGAAGTTGCCGAAATACATTCCCCAACCGCGCGTCACGGTGGCATCCTCACTGTAGGGGGCCATCGTGGAGTCGCCAATCGTGTGGACTTTCTTGGCCTGGGCACCGGTGAAAATGCCGAGGGCCAGCGTCAGCAATGCTGACAGAAAGAGCGTTTTCTTCATGTTTTTATTGATTTGTTTATAGTAATAGGTGTGCTGCGGAATAGATTTTCGTTGCAAAGTTACGGAAAAAAACGGCCGCAAGGGGTGAAAAAACGTCAAAAAGGGGGTGAAAACCGTCAGAACATCCCCTTTTCTGACACTTTTCACCCTATTTTCGTTTCCACGCTTCCTCTTTTAGAGTGATTTCAGATGCTCCGCCGATAGTGAAGGCGCAGCCATCTTTTCCACCTTTTTATATAATTAAGATGCCTAGGAAAACCTAGGATGTCCTAGGAAGTCCTAGGAAAACCTAGGAAAACCTAGGAACTCCTAGGAACTCCTAGGAAAACCTAGGAAGTCCTAGAAAGTCCTAGAAAACCCTAGGCAAGCCCTCCAGTCCTAACTATTTTTCCACAGCCCCCGACTCCAGTCCTAACCAAATCTTTTTTGCATCCGACTGCAGTCCAGACCGCATCCGACTGCAGTCCAAACCGCAAAACGACTGCAGTCGGATGCGGTCTGGACTGGCCCCATCTGCCACCTTCCGCCCATAAACACAA
>JAFVHN010000012.1 GCA_017474515.1 Prevotella sp.
AAACGGCGGTGCGAAAACCACGACTACCACGACCGTTGCATCTATATGATTACCATGGTCTTAGAAGGGCGGAAACCATTGCTCGGAACATTGGCCTCAGCACCACAGCCCCATGTGGAGTTGTCGCCACTGGGAGAACGGGTGCGACAGTGCTGGCACGACATTGCCAAGTACCATCCCGAGGTGGAGACAATGAAACTCTGTGTCATGCCTGACCATATTCACGGCATCCTTTTCGTGCATGAACGAATGGGGAAACACTTGGGAAGGGTTATCAGCGGTTTCAAGACAGGCACCAGAAAGGCGGCGAGGGAGCTGGGCATTCTTCCTGCGCTGGTAGCGCAGGCTACCGGACAACGGCAGCCCTCCCCTACTGTGCCCTCCACAGAGCAAAAGGCGCCGTCCCCCGTTTCCCGCCACAGCGCCGAGGGCCGCTCCCACGGCCTCCTCTGGGAACCCGGCTACAACGACCGCATCCTCCTTCACCAAGGCCAACTCACGCGCATGCTGGCCTACCTCGACGACAACCCGCGCCGCCTTTTCATCAAGCGCTCACACCCCGAATACTTCACCCGCCTCGGCACGCTCACCGTAGCAGGCCAGCAGATGGAAGCCATGGGCAACCGCTTCCTTCTCGACAACCCTGTGAAAATACAAATACAATGCTCAAGACACCTTTATTCCAATGAGATTGAGCAAAAGAAGGCAGCCATCCTTGAACAGGCACGGCGCGAGGGAGCAATCGTTGTCTCCCCATGCATCAGCCCCGGCGAGCAGCAGATAGCCACCGCCGCCATGGCAGCCCGCATCCCCCTTATCGTACTTCTTCCCAACGGTTTCCCGCCCCTTTTCAAACCACGCCCCCGCTACCTTGAAGCCTGTAGCGAGGGCCGTTTGCTAATGCTTGCGCCCTTCCCTTTTCATCATGGCAAGCCCGAAAACCTGCGCCAGCGGTGCCTTTGGCTCAATGCCCTCGCCGCCAACATTTCGGACAACGGATAGAGCGTCCACGTTCACAGTTCCCTTCCTAAACAAAAGATGGCAAAAACGCCAATTTCAGTGTGCCTTAGCCGCAGGAACAAGGTGCAGAAACGCCGTTGCCAGTGTTTTTGCTTACAGCCAAAAGGCTTTTTGCTTGTAAGCAAAAGACCATGCGGCTACAAGCAAAAGGCCATGCGCTTACTGCCAAAAACCGAGGTTCATTTGAACTAAAGACTAAAAATAGGGTTTTTATTTTGTATTTTGTGCAGTTATGAGTATCTTTGCACGCGTAAACATCTAACATTAAAGTAGATTATGGCATTGAAATGTGGTATTGTGGGACTGCCCAACGTCGGCAAGTCCACCTTGTTTAATTGTCTGAGCAGTGCAAAGGCACAGGCAGCCAATTTCCCTTTTTGTACGATTGAACCCAATGTGGGCGTGATTACCGTTCCCGACGAGCGGCTGACGAAGCTGGCCGAGCTGGTGCATCCCGGCCGCATCGTGCCGGCGACATGCGAGATTGTAGATATTGCCGGACTGGTGAAAGGTGCCTCGAAAGGCGAGGGCCTGGGCAACAAATTCCTTGGCAACATTCGCGAAACCGACGCCATCATCCACGTCCTGCGTTGTTTTGAAGACGAGAACATCACCCATGTTGACGGCACCATCAACCCCATCCGCGACAAGGAAATCATCGATACCGAGCTGCAGCTAAAGGACTTGGAAACCATCGAGGGCCGCCTGGCCAGGACAGAGAAAGCCGCCGCCGCCGGCAACAAGGACGCCAAGCTGGAGGCCGGCGTGCTGAAAGCATATAAGGAGGTTTTGGAACAAGGCAAGAACGCACGCATCGTGGAGTTTGACACGAAAGACGAGCAGGACTGTGCCAAGAACCTCTTCCTGCTGACGGCCAAGCCCGTGCTCTACGTCTGCAACGTGAGCGAGGCAGAGGCCAAAGACGGCAACGACTTCACGAAAAGGGTAGGGGAGCTGGCCCGCGAAGAAGGTGCTGAAATGATGGTCATTGCCGCCAAGACCGAGGAAGACATTGCCGAGCTGGAGTCGTATGAAGACAAGCAGATGTTCCTCGAGGAACTGGGCTTGGAGGAAAGTGGCGTGAACCGCCTCATCAAGAAGGCCTATGCCCTGCTGAACCTTGAGACATTCATCACCGCCGGCCCCATGGAGGTGAAGGCCTGGACCTATAAGAAGGGTTGGAAGGCTCCTCAGTGCGCCGGAGTCATCCACACCGACTTCGAGAAAGGCTTTATCCGCGCCGAGGTTATCAAGTATGAGGATTATATAAAATATGGTTCTGAGGCAGCCGTTCGCGAAGCCGGGAAGATGGGCGTTGAAGGAAAGGACTATATTGTGCAAGACGGCGATATTATGCATTTTAGGTTTAATGTTTAGGAAAGCCTAGGAAATCATAGGAAGACCTAGGAAATCCTAGGAAGACCTATGAAAAAAAGATAAATAAAAATGAACCTTTTACTATTCATCCACTGGCACCCCAGCCTCACGCTGGGCCCCATCCGCTGGTACTCGCTGTGCTGGCTCATCGGCCTTGCCCTGGCCTATCTCATTGTGCGCTATCTGTTTAAGCAACAGAAGATTGACCAACGCGTAGTGATGAAGAACGGGAAAAAGGAGGTGGAAAGCCTTTTCGACCCCCTGTTCTTCTATTGTTTCCTCGGCATCCTGATAGGAGCGCGCCTGGGCCATTGCCTGTTCTACCAGCCCGATTATTTCCTTTCGTCGGGAAAGCATATTGTTGAAATGCTGCTCCCCATCCATTTCATGGCCGACGGCAGCTGGCACTTCACGGGCTACGAGGGCCTGGCGAGCCACGGCGGAACGCTTGGCCTCATCATCGCCCTGATACTTTATGTGAAGTGGTCGAAGCTGAGCATCTGGACCGTTCTCGACAACATCGCCATCGCCACGGGCACCACGGCATGCTTCATCCGCCTTGGCAACCTGATGAATAGCGAGATTATCGGCAAGCCCACCGACGTGCCCTGGGCATTCATTTTCGAGCGAGTTGACGACCTTCCACGCCATCCCGGACAGCTCTACGAGGCCATTGCCTACGCCGTGCTGTTCTTCATCATGTGGCGACTTTACAAAAAGAGCCGGCAGGCCGGTACCTCCATTCCTCCCGTGGGTAGCGGTTTCTTCTTCGGTTTCTGCCTGACCTATATCTTTACATTCCGTTTCTTCATTGAATACACCAAGGACATTCAGGAAGCCTTCGAGGCCGGCATGCTCTTCAACATGGGCC
This sequence comes from Prevotella sp., assembly GCA_017474515.1. Classification (GTDB taxonomy): domain Bacteria; phylum Bacteroidota; class Bacteroidia; order Bacteroidales; family Bacteroidaceae; genus Prevotella. The sequence goes on from JAFVHN010000012.1 coordinate 3,269, forward strand.
AGTTGCTCTCCGTGCCCTTCATCATTCTCGGAATTATCTGTATGATGCTCAGTTTCAAGAAGAAACAACCTTTGTAAAAGAAGCGCGAATAGCCATATACAAACCAAAAAAGTAGGAAAGATGAAAAAGAGTATTTTGATTTCCGCATGCCTCTTGTGCAGCATGGCCGTCGGTGCCCAAAGCATGAAGATGGTTGTTGACAGCAAAGGCGAGGTGGTGGGCCGTTGGGAGAAAACAAATGCCAGCACCTACACCGTTTCCGTACAAGACACCTACGACGTTCCGAAGGCCGGCAACCGCGTGGTGACGTTCAGCGCCGTTGCCGGACAAGGCATTGTCTATCGCAACCAAGACCGCAAGGGCAACATCAACGTTCGCAAAGGTCCCTCCACCAAGACGGCCATCGTGGCAAAGATTGCCGACACCACCGCAATGGGTTATGTGCCAGACTGTTACCCTTGCCTTGGCAAGAAGAACGGTTGGTACAAAATCCGCATCGACGGCAAAGTGGGCTACGTGCGCCAGGATTTGGCCGAATGGGACGGCATGTGCACGTTCTGATGCCTCGCTCCGGCCTATCTGCCGTTTAAAATTCTCTTGATGTCGTTCAGCTTGTTGAGGGCCTCCACGGGTGTGAGGTTATTGATGTCGAGCGTCAGTATTTCGTCGCGAATCTGACTGAGCACGGGGTCGTCGAGCTGGAAGAAGGAGAGCTGCATGCCGTCGCGGCTTTTGTTGAGCGCCTCGGCCGAAGGCTTTCCCACTGTTCCCACGCCCGAGTTGTCTTGCTCCAGTTGCTTGAGAATGGTGTTTGCCCTTTTCACGATGCTCTTCGGCATGCCGGCAATCTGCGCCACATGTATGCCGAAGGAGTGCTCGGAGCCGCCCCTTACCAGTTTTCTCATAAAAATCACTTTTCCCCCAACTTCCTTCACGCTGACATTAAAGTTTTTAATGCGCGTGAAGTTTTTTTCCATTTCGTTCAGTTCATGGTAATGTGTTGCAAACAAGGTGCGTGCCCGCGCCTTGGGATGTTCGTGCAGGTATTCCACGATGGCCCATGCAATGGAGATGCCGTCGTAGGTTGACGTGCCCCTTCCCAGTTCGTCGAAGAGCACCAGCGAGTGTGGCGTCACGTTGTTGAGGATGTTTGCCGCCTCGGTCATTTCCACCATGAACGTCGATTCGCCGAGCGCAATGTTATCCGATGCCCCCACGCGGGTGAAAATCTTGTCCACCAGGCCAATACGCGCACTTTCCGCTGGCACGAAGCACCCCACCTGGGCCATGAGCACGATGAGCGCCGTCTGCCTGAGCAAAGCCGACTTACCGGCCATGTTTGGTCCGGTGATGATGATGATTTGCTGTTTTTCGGTGTCGAGCATGATGTCGTTGGGCACGTAAGCCTCGCCCACCGGCAATTCGGTTTCAATCACCGGATGTCGGCCCTGGCGAATGTCGATGATGTCCGAAGTGTCAATCACCGGCCTGATATATTTGTTTTCGGCGGCCACCTTGGCAAACGAAAGCAGGCAGTCGAGCCGTGCCACCAGGTTGGCATCGACCTGAATGGCGGGAATAAACTCCTGCATGGCCATCACCAGCTCGGCAAATAGCCGCGCCTCGAGACTGAGTATTTTGTCCTCGGCGCCGAGGATTTTCTCCTCATATTCTTTCAGTTCCTGCGTGATATATCGCTCGGCCTGGGCCAAGGTCTGCTTTCTCACCCAGTCGGCCGGCACCTTGTCCTTATAGGTGTTTCTCACTTCGAGGTAATAGCCAAAGACGTTGTTATAGCCTATTTTCAGCGATGCTATGCCCGTTTGCTGGGCCTCTCGCTCCTGAATTTGAAGCAGGTAGTCCTTGCCGCTATAGGCAATCTGCCTGAGTTCGTCGAGCTCGGCGTTCACTCCCGACTTGATGATGCCTCCCTTTGCCACCAGCTGGGGCGGGTCGTTGTTCACCTCGCGCTCAATGCGCTCACGCAGGCTGTCGCAAAGGCTGATTTGCTCGCCTATGCACTTCAACGTTTCGTCGCTGGCCTGCAGGCAGGCCGTCTTCACCTGGCGCAAGGAGGTGAGGGCCACTTTCAGTGCCACCACCTCCCTTGGCGACACGCGGTTGGCGGCCACGCGGCCTATGATTCGCTCCAGGTCGCCCACGCGGTGCAGTTGCTCGTCGAGCAGGGTGTGGAAGTCGGGATGGCGGAAGAAATGGTCCACCACGTTGAGCCGCTCCTCCACTTTTTGTTGTTCGCGAAGGGGGAACATCAGCCATCGCCGCATCATGCGTGCCCCCATGGGCGACACGGTGCGGTCCACCACGTCGAGGAGCGACTTGCCGTCCTCTTGCATGGGTTGCAACAGCTCCAGGGAGCGGGCGGTGAACTTGTCGAGCCGCACATAGCGCTCCTCCTCAATGCGCGAGATGGCGGTGATGTGGCCCAGCTGGGTGTGTTGCGTCATTTCCAGGTACTGCAAGATGGCACCGCTGGCCACCACGCCGTTGTGCAGGTGGTCAACGCCGAACCCTTTCAGGCTCTTCACCTCGAAATGTTTCAGCAGCCGTTGGCGGGCGGTTTGCTCGGTGAACACCCAGTCGTCGAGCTCGAAAGTGAAATAGCGCGGTCCGAAAAATCGCTCGAAATCGGCCCTTCGCCCGCGTTCAAAGAGCACCTCCTTGGGCTGGAAGTTCGACAATAGTTTTTCCACATGGTCGTAGGCCCCTTCGCCAGTGAGGAACTCTCCGGTGGAGATGTCGAGGAAAGCCACGCCGCAGGCTCCTTTCCCGAAATGCACGGCGGCCAGGAAGTTGTTTTCGCGATAGTTGAGCACATTGTCGCCCATGGCCACGCCCGGCGTCACCAGTTCGGTGATGCCGCGCTTCACCAGTTTCTTGGTGAGCTTGGGGTCCTCCAGCTGGTCGCAAATGGCTACGCGTCGGCCGGCGCGGATGAGCTTGGGCAAATAGGTGTCGAGGGCGTGATGGGGAAAACCCGCCATCTCGTCCTTGCCCTTCGCGCCCGCGCCGTTGTTGCGGTGGGTGAGCGTAATGCCCAGGATGCGGGCGGCATCCACGGCATCGTCGCAATAGGTTTCGTAAAAGTCGCCGCAGCGAAAGAGCAGCAATGCATCGGGATGCTTCGCCTTGAGCGAGAAAAATTGCTGCATCATGGGCGTCAGCCCTTTGTCTTTGGTAGCCATTTCAACGTTGATGTGAAATGCAAAGTTAATGCTTTTCGACGAAAAGCCCAAAACTTCGCCGCAACATTATTATTTTTTTGCAGAAAAGGGCGGCGAACGGGAAGGGAAAAGGGATGGAAAAAGAGCTTCGAAATCTTAGGATTTCCTAGGAGGCCCTAGGAGAGCCTAGGAAATCCTAGTCCTAGGAAGTCCTAGGAAAACCTAGGAGGCCTAGGAAATCCTAAGAGTTCAAGAGCTTTCGGGGCCTGGGGAGGGTGGATAGCACTGGTGATAGTTTTTTATGAAAAAATTTGACAAATTCAACGAATTTTGGCGCCTTTTGTAAACGGTTGAATATCAGGTGCTTGCAAATCACCTGAGGTTTGACCGCAAATTGCGGAGTGAAATTTGCCAATTTGAGGCGAGAGAATTGGCAAATCTCTCCCTGAAATTTGCAGTCAAACCATGGTCGGTTCACAAAAAACGATGAAAAATTTTGACATTTCCCCGCCTGGTGAGGCAAGGAAAACGGGGTTCAGAGTTCAGCCTGAACCGAAGAGGAAGGGCGGGGTGGGGGAGTCAGCCCTGCGCGGCCTGGTCGATGATGCGCATGACGTCGTCGATGGTGTCGGCCACCTGGATATAGCTGCGCCAGTCCTTTCGCGTGACGCCGCGCGCATGGAGGTCGTCGAGCATGGCGATGAGCGAGTTCCAGAAACCCTTCATGTTGTAGAGGATGATGGGCTTGTGGTGGTAGCCCAGGGTGGCCATGGCGGTGACGGAGAAAATTTCGTCGAGCGTGCCGATGCCGCCGGGCAAGGCAATGAACAGGTCGCTCTTGTCCATCATGAGCGACTTGCGGTCGGAGAGGTCAGCACAGGGGATGTGGACATCCATGCTTGTCGATACGTTGCCGTTTTCCTCCACCTTGGTGGGCACCACGCCGATGGTGAGCCCCTTGCTCTCGCGGGCGGCCTTTGCCAGGCAGTCCATCAACCCCAGATTGGTGCCTCCGAAGACGATGGAATGGCCGTTTTTTGCAATTTTGGTGCCCAGTTCGGCGGTAAGGTCGAAGAAGTCGTGGTCGATGCCGTGGTTGGCGGAACAGAAGATGCAGATTTTCATGGTCGGTAGTTTTTTCGGGGGTTAATATTCAAAATGCTGATAGTCTTTCACGTTCTTCCAGTCGCCGCCCCACTTAAACCCTTTCTTGATGAAAAGCCGGTAGGCGGGGTCGTTGCGGTCTATCAGGTAGCGGTTGTATTTTTTCCGGTCGGCGAAGGGCTTGCCGGTGGAGGGCTGCACGAAGACGGTGCCGTCCTTGCGCACTTTCACATAAGGATTGTAGAGGGGGTTGAGGTCCACGGCCAGGCCGAGGGCGTGCTTGGAGAGCACCTTTGAGCCGGCCACCACGCGATAGCAGAAGCAACTGGTGTTGTTGTCGCGCATCTGCCGCTCGTCGTCGGCGTCATAGACGTCGGGGAGGAGCATGCGCTCAATGGGGTATTTCATTTTGTACAACTCGCGGAAGATGTCAACCAGCACCTGGGCAATGGTGGCGTTGCACACCATTTCGCCTATGTGGATGCGGTTGTCGTGGTCCCAGTGCAGCACCTTCAGGTAGCGCAGGTCGGAGCGCTTCACCGTGGGGTTGGGCTGATAGGTCTTGCCCTGCATGCGTTGCCACACGCCGTCGGGGATGGCGATTGCCGTGAAGCACCGGTCCTCGCCATATTGGTTCACGGCAGAGGCGCTCACGGTGGCGCCGGCCTGCCAGGTGAGGAGGGCCTGCAAATCATCGTCGGCACGACATTCCACGGCACCGGCGAACAATGCGAAAAGAAGTACGAGGGCCGCATGGCCAAACGTTGTTTTCATTATTCTTGCGCGTTAGGGGAAGGGGCCCAAAGGCACGTCTTCCGCGTTTTGTGGGCAAAATTATGAAAAAAAAATGATTTGCACAACAATAAAACCATTGTTTTTTGCAGATTTACAACACTTTAGCGCGATAATTGGGAAAAACTTCGTAACTTTGCACGCGAAATCATTTTTATTTATCCAATTTGAAGACGTTTGAAGAATTAGGCGTAAGCAATGAGATATTGCGCGCCATTGAGGAAATGGGCTTCGTTCAGCCGATGCCCGTACAAGAAGAAGTTATCCCCTATTTGCTGGGAGAAGGAAACGACGTGATAGCCCTTGCCCAGACGGGAACGGGCAAGACGGCAGCCTTCGGCATTCCGCTTTTGCAAAAAATCGACGTGGCCGACACCACCACGCAGGCACTTATCATGAGCCCCACGCGCGAATTGTGCCTGCAAATTGCCGACGACCTGCGCGACTTTTCACATTACATGGAGGGCGTGCGCGTGGTGGCCGTCTATGGCGGTGCCTCCATCGAGCAGCAGATACGCGCCCTCAACCACGGCGCTCAGATTATAGTGGCCACGCCGGGCCGGCTTATCGACCTGATGAACCGTGGAAAGGCGCACATCGACAAGGTGAAGAACGTGGTGCTCGACGAGGCCGACGAGATGCTCAACATGGGATTCTCGGAGAGCATCAACGAGATTTTTGAGCACCTGCCCAGCGAGCGCAACACGCTCCTCTTCTCGGCCACCATGAGCCGCGAGATAGAGAAAATTGCCCTCAACTACCTGCACGACCACAAGGAAATCGTGGTGGGCAGCCGAAACGAGGGGGCCGAGAACGTGAACCATGTGTATTACCTGGTGCACGCAAAAGACAAATACCTGGCGCTGAAACGCATCGTGGACTACTATCCGCGCATTTACGCCATCATCTTCTGCCGCACGAAGATTGAAACGCAGGAGGTGGCCGACAAGCTCATCCGCGACGGCTACAACGCCGAAAGCCTGCACGGCGACCTCAGCCAGCAACAGCGCGACCAGACCATGAACAAGTTCCGCCGGCACCTCACTCAGTTGCTGGTGGCCACCGACGTGGCAGCGCGCGGACTCGACGTTGACGACCTCACGCACGTCATCAACTATGGCCTACCCGACGACATTGAAAACTACACCCACCGCTCGGGACGCACCGGCCGCGCCGGAAAGAAGGGCACCAGCATCAGCATCGTGCACACCAAGGAGAAACACAAAATCCGCCAGATAGAGAAAGAAATCGGCAAGGAGTTTGTGGAGGCCGACATGCCCAAGGCCGAGGAAATCTGCAAGAAGCAGCTCTACAAGGTGATGGACCAGATAGTGAAAACCGACGTCATGGAGGAGGAAATCGCTCCCTTCATGCAAGACATCAGCCGGTTCTTTGAATATGTGGACAAGGAGGACATCATCAAGAAAATCGTGTCGATTGAATTCGGAAAATTCCTTTCCTACTACGCCAACGCCCCGGAAATAGAAAAACCCGTGGCCGGGAAAAAGAACAAGAGCAGCGAGGGCGGAAAAGGACGGCTGAACAGGCAGTCGGAGAAAGGCTTCCGCCGCCTGTTCATCAACCTCGGAAAGAAAGACGGCTTCTACCCCGGCGAGGTCATGCAGTTCCTCAACAAGCATGTGCCCGGACATGTGGAGGTGGGGCACATCGACCTGGGAAACACCATCTCGTTCTTCGACGTGGCCGAGCAGGATGCCGTGCGCGTGATGAACGCCCTGACCGGAACACACTACAAGGGGCGCGAGGTGAGGTGCAACGACGGCGAACAAGACTCAGGACGGGGCGGCAGAAAGTCGGCCACCGGTCGCCGCTCGGCCACTTCCGACAGGCGTAAGAAACAAGACGACGGACCCAAGGCCGCCAAGAAAGGGCGCGGCGAAGCGGGCTACGACTACTCTTTCTTTGAAAAGAAATCGAAGCGCGGAAGCTCGCAAAAAAAGCAACCCGACACCTTCCGCGAGAGCGGCCGCAAGGACGATTGGCGACAATTCATGGACAACGACAACTTCGGGCTGAAAGGCGATGTGCCCGACTTCACAGAAGAAGGGTGGGCAATGCGCAAACCCCGCAAGAAGAAAAGCTGATGAACACGTGGACGCTGGGAGAGCCGGCCGCCGCACTGCCGGCAGCCACGGCCGCCACCATCGGTTTCTTCGACGGCGTGCATGAGGGGCACCGGCACCTCATGCACATCGTCAGCCAAGAGGCAATGCAAAGAGGGCTGACATCACTGGCCATCACCTTCGACCGGCATCCGCGCGAGGTGGTGGCAGAGGGGTGGCAACCGCTGTTGCTCACCACCCTTCAGGCCAAGCTCCGGCTGATAGAACAGGCGGGGATGGATTATTGTTGTGTGTTGCCCTTCAGCCAACAGATGGCGGCCATGACGGCACGCCAGTTCATGCACGACGTGCTCAAGGAACAGTTGCATGTGAAATGCCTGGTCATTGGCTACGACCATCATTTCGGCCACGACCGCACGGCGGGCTTTGAGCAATACTGCCAGTATGGCCGCGAAATGGGCATCGACGTGGTGCAGGGCGACATGCTGGGGGTGCAGGGACGGCCCGTCAGCTCGTCGGAGGTGAGGCGGCTGCTCAGCGAAGGCGACGTGGAGGCGGCGGCAGATTGCCTGGGACGGCCCTACGAACTCAGCGGAACAGTGGGCGAAGGCGAGCACGAAGGCCGGCGCATCGGTTTCCCAACGGCCAACATTCTGCCCGACGACCCGCGGCTGGTGGTGCCCTTGGCGGGCGCATATATTGCCACGGCACGCACAGCCAGCGACACCGCGGACCGCCCGGCCATGGTGAACATCGGCACGCGCCCCACCTACGGCAGTCATGACCAGACCATAGAAGTCCACATAGCCTCGTTCAGCGGCAACCTCTACGGCCAGCGGCTCACCGTGGCCTTCCGCCGGCGGCTGCGCAACGAACAACGGTTCAGCTCGCCCGAGGCGCTCCGGCGGCAACTGATGAGCGACCTCAGCGCCGCCGAGGCATATTTCAAAACCCACACCGGGGCTTTTTGCTCCATCCATCAACCCTAACTTACAAAACAACTTTTTGTCATGTTGAAGAAAGTCATCTTCTATTTTGCCATGTTCTTCCTGTTGCAATTCGTTGCCATCTCACTCATCATGGTGGTTGGCAACTTGTTGATGGGCAGGCCGATGCAGTCGCTGACGGCCTTTCAGCAACTCATCATGCAAGGCATCTTTACCCTCATTACCGCCATTCTATTTATGTGGCGGAAATGGTCGCCGGTCAGCGGCAATTGGATAAGAACACGGCCCTGGGCGGTCATGGCCTGGGCCACGGTGGCCGCCGTGGGCACATTGCTGCCTTCGTCGTGGCTGCAAGAACATCTCGACTTCCTTCCTGACATCACGGGCAACGACATCCTGACGCTCATCAACCAGCGGGGCGGCTACTTCGTGGTGGCCATCCTGGTGCCGCTCTGCGAGGAACTGGTGTTTCGAGGAGCCATCCTGCGCACGCTCCTTGGCTATGGCGAGAAAGAGGGCGGCAAGGCCTTGCGGCCGTGGACGGCCATTGCGTTGTCGGCCTTGATCTTTTCACTGGCCCACGGCAATCCGGCACAGATGCCCCACGCCTTCATTCTCGGACTCCTGCTGGGCTGGCTTTACCAGCGCACGGGGAGCATCATTCCGGGACTTATCCTTCACATCGTCAACAACACGGCGGCGTATCTCCTGGTGCGCGCCTATCCCGGCATGCCCGACATTACGCTGAAAGAACTGCTCGGCGGTTCCTCGCAGGCCGTGGCCATGGCCATCGTGTTCAGCCTCCTCATCCTGGTGCCCGCCCTTTTCCAGCTTCATCTGCGCATGCGGCGCGAACCATGACACAACGAAAAAGCCTTCTGCGGAGGGCTTTTTTGTTAAAGAAAAATCGGTTTTCGTTTTGCATTTCGCCGCATTATCTGTATCTTTGCACACGACAACTACTTATTAAACCAATAATCTAAAAAGAAATGAAATTTGTGAAGACCTGGGGACTTTCCCTTTGCCTCATGCTGGCCTGCCTGCCGATGGAGGCTGCCTCACCCAAGAAACCCTGGAGCCACGGACGGCTGAAAGTGTCGGACAACCGCCGGTTCCTTGTTCACGAAGACGGCACACCTTTTTTCTGGCTGGGCAACACGGCATGGCTCATTTCCGAACGACTGAACCGCGACGAAGTGGAATTTTTCCTCACCCGTGAGCACGAGGCCGGCTACAATGTAGAGCAGATACAGGTGCTCTGCGCCACTCCCACCTTTAATATCTACGGCCAGCAGGCCAACGATGCGTCGTTCAACTTCTCGCGCTACAGCGTGCCGGGCGTTTACGGCTACTGGGAGCACCTCGACTACATTGTAGATATGGCGGAACAGATGGGCATCTACATCGCCATGGACTGCATCTGGGGCTCGCAAATCGACAAGATGGACACCGAGAAAGCCACCGCCTACGGCAAGTTCCTGGCCGCACGCTACAAGGGCCGGCCAAACATCATCTGGATGATTGGCGGCGACATCAAGGGCGACAAGGGCACCGAGGCCTGGGACGCACTGGCACGCGCCATCAAGAAGGGCGACCCCGGGCACCTGATGACCTTCCATCCCCGCGGTCGCACCACGTCGGCTTGGTGGTTCAACGACCGCGAATGGCTCGACTTCAACATGTTCCAGAGCGGACACCGCAGGTACGGCCAGCGCAACGGCGACGGCGACTATACCATCAAGGACAACACCGAGGAAGACAACTGGCGCTATGTGCTCATGAGCGTGCCCAAAAGCATGGGCGGCGAACTGGACAGTGACGTACTACATCCGATTATCGACGGCGAGCCGTCGTATGAGGACATTCCGCAGGGGCTGCACGACTTTTCGGCTCCCAGGTGGAAAGACTACGATGTGCGGCGATATGCTTACTGGGCCGTCTTTGCCGGATGTTTCGGACATACCTACGGACACAACAGCATCATGCAGTTCATGCGGCCCGGGCTACTGGGCTCCTTCGGTGCAGAAAAGCCGTGGTGGGAGGCCATGAACGACCCCGGTTACCATCAGATGAAATACTTGAAATGGCTCATCCTGGCCTTTCCTTTCACTGAGCGGATTGCCGACCAGCAACTGGTGGCCGGACAAAACGGCGAGCGCTACGACCGCGTCATCGCCTGTCGCGGCAACGACTACCTGCTGGCCTACAACTACAGCGGCCAGCCCATGACGCTCGATCTCACCCGCATTGCCGGCGAAAAGAAGAAGGCATGGATGATGAATCCAGCCGACGGAACGCTGACTTTCATCGGTGAAATGGACAATTCTGAACAGTCATTCGCCTTCGACGTGGCTTATCAGCAGGGCAGCGACCGCGTAATCATTGCCTTCGACAGCACGAAGGACTACATTCCCGACGGTGCCACACGGCTGCAAGAGCGGTGGTAATCCGTCAATGTCAACAACTCAATCTTTCCCTTCCCACAACCACAACTCAATCAACATGATGAAAAAAACCACCTCCGCCCTGTTGCTGTTGCTGATGCTCGCAATGCCCGTTGTGGCGGCCAAGAAGAAAGTCAACCCCGTCAGGGTGACCGACCTGCGCACGGAGCGCATGGTCAACCCCATGAGCATCGACACGCCCACGCCGCGCCTGGGATGGAAAATTGAGGCCGACGTGAACGACGTCAGTCAGACACAGGTACACATCATCGTAGCCTCGACGCCCGAAAAAGCCGAAAACATGGAGGGCGACCTGTGGGATGCCACCCTCAGCACAAGCCAGTCGCAATGGCTGCCCTACGCCGGAAAAGAGCTTCGGAGCAACACGCGCTGCTTTTGGCGGGTGAAAATCACCACCAACCAGGGAGAAACCGACTGGAGCGAAACGGCCCTGTGGAACGTGGGACTGCTCAACGAGGCCGACTGGTCGGGCAGATGGATTGGCCTGGACCGCAAAATGCCGTGGGACGAGGAAACCGAGCACAGCCGCCTGTCGGCACGCTACCTGCGGAAAGAATTTCAGCTCGACGGCGAGAAAATCAAACGCGCCACGCTCTACATCTCGGGCCTCGGCATGTACGAGGCGTTCATCAACGGGCAACGCGTGGGTGAACAGGTGCTCGCCCCGGCACCCACCGACTACCGGCGCACAGTGCTCTACAACGCTTTCGACGTGACCGGCCTGCTAAAAACCGACAATGCCATCGGCGTGATTTTGGGAAACGGCCGCTACTACACCATGCAACAGGACAAGAAGCCCTATAAAATCACACGCTTCGGCTACCCAAAACTCAGGCTCAACCTCATAGTGGAATATGAAAACGGCAAGAAAAAGACCATTTCATCGGACGAAAAGTGGAAACTGAACGCCGACGGGCCCATCCGCTCGAACAACGAATACGACGGCGAAACCTACGACGCTCGGAAGGAACTGGGCAACTGGACCATGCCGGGATACGACGATGCCGCGTGGACGGAAGCCGAGCGGACAGCCATTCCGCTGGGAACATTGCGCGGCGCAATGGCTCCCAACATGAAAGTGCTGAAGAAAATCCATCCCATCGACATCCGTCAGATTGGCGGAAAAACCATTCTCGACATGGGCCAGAACATGGCCGGCTGGCTGACGTTCCGCCTCTCGCAACTGCAAAAAGGCGACTCGGTGGTGGTGAGATTTGCCGAACGACTTGACTCCACCGGCAACGCCATCTGGGTGGAGAACTACCGCCACGCA
>JAFVHN010000082.1 GCA_017474515.1 Prevotella sp.
AGACGACTTGTCAGGGGAGTCCTTTTTAGAAGGGGCATTCTCCCACTCTTGGGCGGAAAATATTTTCTTCGACATATTCCGAGTATTTAGGGTTAATGTATGCCTGTGGGTCGTAGGGAAGGAAACAGGAACGGGCCACGTCACTTCCAGACTTGTCCACAGGTGGCAATCCAGTTGACTTAATACAGTTGGCTACAGCCATGAAATAGCGGGAATGCTCCCAACCTTTCAAGTCGATGGGGATAATCCACTTCACGCCATCGCCAGATGGACTTGTGAACATCAGTTCCGTATCGAAGTAGTCGTGCTTCAGAAGTCGCTCTTTGAACCTGTCGGGATTTCCGACATGGTCAAAGTCAAGGCACATCAATCCTGAGTGCAGTATCAACTCCTTCTCATTCCGCTTGCGAAACAGCCCTGAGAATGTGCAGTAGTCGAAGTGTGTAGCCTTGTACTTCTTAGCCTCCGAAGGTGATGTCAGCGAGCGGAGAGTGTCGGTCTGTTGCTTTGCATAGTGGCCGATAAGGTAGCGATAGACATCAACCACCGTGATGGCACGGCATGGCTCGATATTCTGAATAGGCTTTCGGTAAAAAGAGAAACTATGCAAGTCCTCCAGCCCACACCAGAAGTCGGTTGGATGGTTCTGCATCATTTCTCTTTCCCTTTCTTTGATAAGACAAACTCACGTGCTTCACGCATAAGGTTTTCCTCGGACTTCTGGGCTCCACGCTTCAACCACTCGTCAATCTCAGATTGAAGGAACATGAGTTCCTTGGTCATCTTATGATAGGGAATGGTCTTCTTGGACACCCATTCATAGACGGTCTGCTTCTTGGGATGGCTGGGATGATAAGCACAAAGCTCATCGATGTTCATCCATCGAGGTGATTCACTGGCGCGCTCTTTCTTGCGCAGGTTGTTGACTGTCTCCTGAAGACTGTCAACTTTTTCAATGAGGTAGGTCAATGCTCTTGGCATCTCCTCCAACGATTTTACTTGAAATGTTTCGGTCATATACTTATATTTTTTTGAATTGTATTTTGTGCCTTTTTTCGTTGAATGGCGATGCAAAGTAACTCACTAAATTACGAACTGCCATAAAATTTGAGCTTCAACAGACCGATATTATAATTGCTTAAGATTTGAGTATGATTTTGCAGCAAAAATCATACTATAAACCTCATAGCCAGCGCTTTATAACAACGAAACAAAAGGTGATAGAAACATGCGTATAAGGAATGGTAATGACATAAAAAAGCCCCCGATAAACTCGGAGGCTCGACCTGGTAAAACAGGTAACAATCAGATAGCAGGAACGCTTTCTATGTCATCATTGGTGGGAGTAAGATTCTCAATATGGATGACATCGGCAGCATTACGTTTACTCTTATCAACAATGTGTGCATAAATCTGGGTGGTTTTCACATTCGTATGTCCAAGCATTCCTTTAATGGTATAGATGTCGGTATCACGTTCGAGTTGCAGAGTTGCGAAGGTATGACGACTGCAATGGAATGTGATATGCTTCTTGATGCCTGATGCTTCAATCCATTTCTTCAACGGACGAGAAATCCAAGACGAACCAGTCAATCCTTCAAATACACGCCGATCTGGCTCACCTCGTTCTCCGCACAGAGAATATGCTTGTTCATTGATAGGGAGGTAATCTACCACGTGTGTCTTTCGCTGGGTGAAGTCCACTCGCCATCCACTCCCTGTTTGAGTTATTTCGCCCCATGTAAGATCATGAATGTCACACAGACGGATACCTGTGAGTACAGCAAAGAAGAAAGCACGTTTTAAAACTTCATTCTCACAAGGAGTCTTGGCCAATGTTTCTGCTTCTTCAAGTGTCAATGTCTCTCGCTTGACTTTCACATCAGGAATGCCTTTCACCTTGGCTGCGATGTCAACAGTAAGGTATTCGTCAATGAATGCACGATGCAAACCTGCCTTTACAATAGAGAAATATGTAGCGGCAGAGTTTTGCGAGAGAGTGCCGCCTTTGTTGCCTCCCTGTGGAGCAGAGAGCATGAACAGCTTTATGTCTTCAAGTAGTTTTGCTGAGATTGTCTTGAACGGGATGGGCTTTCCTTTAGAGTAGATGGACAGCAATTTACCTACACGAGTCCAGTTGACGATGATAGAGTCAGAGCTGTTAGGATGACACTTGTAAATAATGCTGTTGAAGTATGCAATGAAATCCTGTTCGCCGCGTTCGTTCTGAGCAATCATTTCCTGCTCTCTGTCGGAATAAACTACGGCGGTGTCGTACTCCTGCTGACGCAAGGCACGTACCTTATCGGCATATCGACATGCCTCCTTGTCCAACTGCGATGTGCATTGGATGATGCCATTTGAATCCCGCTTAGGTTTGTACTTGTAGTTACCGTCCTCATCAATCTTGCTGATGGCAGTCATATCCCAGATAGGGGTAGTGATGGTACGGTTAACTGCCTCAAGGACTCTCTTAGGCTTTGTGCTACCCGGATTACGTACAGGGTACGACTCAATGTAGAGGTACCACTCTTCACGGAAGATCGACTTACGGAGCTTAACCGTGACTTTGGTGTGCAATAAAGGTCTTCTCATTTTGTTTCTGATTTATATAAGTTATCAATTTCTTCTTTGGGTACATACACATAGTTGCCAATTTGACGAGAGGGGATGGAGTACTTTCTGACATGTGCCCACACAGAACTGTCGTTGATGTGATACTTCTCGCAGACTTCTCCGATGGTGTAGCAGTCTTCGGGTTCGAGACTGTACTTCTTCGGTAATGGCGCTTCCTTGATGTGCTTGGCTATCGGTCGCTTCACAAACATCTTCTCCAGATCCTTACGGTTTATTCTTGTGAGTCTGGTGCCGATGTTGATGCTTGGTATCTGCCCTCTCCGAATCATCAGATACAACGTATCACGTTCAACACCATAGATAGCTACAGCTTCCCAAATGGAGATATACTCTCTCACTTTGGGAACACTTTTGGCAATCAAAGCCAGCTGCCTTTCCCTGGCTTCGGCTCTCTTCTTTCGTGCATAAGCAACATCGCTGCATTTCTTGCAGCAATAGAGGCTGTCAAGCGTTTTGATGATAAACATCTTTCCGCAGATTCCGCACCTTCTTTTGATTTCAAATCCTAATTTTGGCATCTTTTTGCTTTTTATGAGTTAATATGTGACATGTAACAAATTGAAACAGCCCTCAAACGCCCATTTTCGTATCCTGTACATCACCGACTATTAAGTACGGATTAGTAGGAATAAGTAGGTTTTAGTCGGGCTTTTCCTACGTTTTTGTCGTGCTACACACATGTAACAAAAAAGCCGTAAAAAAAGGGGGAATAAGCACATAGAAAACATGAGCCCATAAAAAGCAAATGGCGTGTAACTCGTTGAGCTACACGCCATTTGATAGTGTTTTATTATGTCTTTACTTATGCGTCTCATTTGACCTCCTCGAAGTCAGCGTCCTGGATGTTGTCGTTGGGGTTTGACTGGGACTGCTGGCCTCCCTGGTATTGCTGGCCTTGGTCGGGGCCGGGCTGGGGACCAGCCTGATTGTACATCTTGGCGGATGCGGCCTGCATGACCTGGTTGAGGTTGTTGATAGCGTTGTCGATGGTTGCGATGTCGCCGCTCTTGTGTGCGTCTTTGAGCTGCTGTACGGCCTGTTCGACGTTGGCGCGGTCGCTGCCGAGCTTGTCACCGTTCTCGTTGAGGAAGGTTTCGGTCTGGAAGATCACGGAGTCGGCCTGATTCATCTTGTCGATGCGTTCGCGCTCACGCTTGTCATTCTCAGCGTTCTGCTCAGCCTCTGCCTTCATACGGTTGATTTCGTCCTGCGACAGTCCGCTGCTGGCTTCGATGCGTATGGCCTGCTCCTTGCCTGTTGCCTTGTCCTTTGCCGACACTTTGAGGATGCCGTTGGCGTCGATGTCGAAGGTGACCTCAATCTGCGGTATTCCGCGACGTGCGGGAGCGATGCCGGTGAGGTTGAACTGGCCGATGCTCTTGTTCTGTGCAGCCATGGGGCGTTCTCCCTGAAGCACATGGATGGTCACTTCCGTCTGGTTGTCGGCAGCCGTCGAGAATATCTCGCTCTTTTTGCAAGGGATGGTGGTGTTGGCGTCTATCAGTTTTGTCATTACGCCTCCGAGTGTCTCGATGCCGAGTGTCAGCGGTGTGACGTCGAGCAGCACGATGTCGCCCACTCCGCCTTCCTTGTTGAGGATGGCGCCTTGAATGCAAGCGCCCACTGCCACCACTTCGTCAGGGTTGACGCCCTTCGAGGGTTCCTTGCCGAAGTAGTTCTTCACGAGTGTCTGCACGGCGGGAATACGGCTGGAGCCTCCCACGAGGATGACCTCGTCGATGTCGGCTGTTGACAGTTTTGCATCAGCGATGGCCTTCTGGCAGGGTGCCAGACAAGCCTGGATGAGGTCGTGTGCCAGCTGCTCAAACTTTGCCCTTGTCAGTGTCTTCACCAGGTGCTTGGGCACTCCGCCCACGGGCATGATGTACGGCAGGTTGATTTCTGTAGATGTTGACGACGAAAGCTCAATCTTGGCTTTCTCGGCGGCTTCCTTCAGTCGCTGCATGGCCATGGGGTCACCCTTGAGGTCTGCTCCTTCATCGTTGCGGAACTCCTGCACCAGCCAGTCGATGATGACCTGGTCGAAGTCGTCGCCGCCGAGGTGTGTGTCGCCGTTGGTTGAGAGCACTTCAAACACGCCGCCTCCAAACTCGAGGATGGAGATATCGAACGTGCCGCCGCCGAGGTCGAACACGGCAATCTTCATGTCCTTGTTGGCTTTGTCCACGCCGTAGGCCAGTGCTGCTGCCGTGGGCTCGTTGACGATACGCTTCACGTTCAGTCCGGCAATCTGTCCGGCCTCCTTGGTGGCCTGTCGCTGGCTGTCGCTGAAGTATGCCGGCACGGTGATAACGGCGTCGGTCACTTCCTGTCCGAGGTAGTCTTCGGCGGTCTTTTTCATCTTCTGCAGCACCATGGCACTGATTTCCTGCGGCGTGTAGCGACGTCCTTCGATGTCCACACGGGGGTAGCCGTTCTCGTTCACCACGGTGTAGGGCACGCGAGCGATTTCCTTCTCCGTCTGCTGCCAGTTCTCACCCATGAAACGTTTGATGCTGTACACGGTGTTCTTGGGGTTGGTGATAGCCTGTCGCTTGGCGGGGTCGCCAATCTTGCGTTCACCTCCCTTTACAAATCCCACCACCGAGGGGGTGGTGCGCTTTCCTTCGCTGTTAGCGATGACCACGGGCTCGTTGCCTTCAAACACGGCAACGCAGCTGTTAGTGGTTCCTAAGTCAATTCCAATTACTTTTCCCATAATGATTCTTTATTTATTTGTTTATACTTTTTTTTACACTCATGGCTGCCAAGGGCAACCGATATTCTTTCTGCAAAACGCATGCCAAAAAGCTTTTGGTGCATAATTTCTGTCAAAAACATGACATTTTGTCACTGTTGCCATGGCTTGGCAACATACGGAGCGGTTGAGGGAAAAGCAAAAGTGATGGGTTATAGCCGGCCCTTCTCGTGGTAACTGAAATACGCGCCGTCGGTTATGATAATGTGGTCGAGGAGATGCAGGCGCATGATGTCGCACGAGTTTTTAAGCCGCTGGGTGATTTGGTCATCGGGCTTGCTGGGTTTGAGCGACCCCGACGGGTGGTTGTGGCACACGGCAATGACGGTGGCGTTGGCCAACAGCGCCTCTTTGAGGATGATTCTCACGTCAACGGTCACCTCGCTGATGCCGCCCCTCGAAATGCGAACGGGCTTGATGAGCTGGAAGTTCTGGTTGAGCAGCAATGCCCAGAACTCCTCGGTTGGCAGGTCCTGCATCTTGGGGTGCATGAAATGGTAGATGGCCGTTGCCGAGTCGAGCCTGGGCCGTTGCGGTGCCTCTGCCTGTTGCCGCCGCTTGCCCAGTTCGCAGGCCGCAACGATTGAAATGGCTTTTGCCGGACCGATGCCGTTGAACTCGCACAGCTCGCGGATGGTCATCTTCCCCAGTGCGTTGAGGTTGTTCCCGCAGCCGTTGAGAATGCGCTGCATCAGTGCCACGGCGCTTTCTTTTGTGTTGCCCGAGCCAATGAGTATGGCCAGCAGCTCCGCATTGGTCAGCGCGTCGGGCCCCTGCGCCATGAGTTTCTCCCTTGGCCGGTCTTCTTCCGCCCACTGGTTGATATTGAGTTTGTCGATAGCCATGCCTATTTGTAAAAATTCTTTTCAAAGGCGGTAAATTCGTCCTGATGGCGGACGATGCGTTTCCACCATGCCTCGAGGAATCCGAAGCCGTAGCCCATGAGCTGGGTGAAGGCTGCCGGCACGCTGCGCACTGCCACGCCGAGCCCGTTGTGCCGTGCGGCATTGGTGAAGATAAGGAGCGCATAGAGCAAAATTGGTGCCCAAGGCAGCAGGAATACCCATTTCCAGCAGGTGGCATTGTCGGCATCGAAGTGCATCATGGCGCGGCCCACGGCCGAGATGACGATGAGCGCACACACACCGACGGTGAACACCGCCGGCAGCAGGTGCACCGCCTTGAGCGTTCCCGGATGGCGCAGGGTGAGGTTGATGCGTGCAATGCCACTGTTATAGACCTGCCGGAAGAATTTCTTGAGGTCGGTGCGCCGCTTGTGCCACACCCATGCCTTTGGGAACAGCCGCGTCTGGCATCCGGCCTCCACGATGCGGTAGCTGAAATCGATGTCCTCGCCGAACCGCATTTTGGAAAATCCCCCCAGTTGCTGGTAGATGTCGCGGCGTATGCCCATGTTGAACGAGCGCGGGAAGAACTTGTCGAGTTTTTTCTTCCCGCCCCTGATGCCGCCCGTTGTGAAGAACGAGGTCATGGTGTAGCCAATGGCCTTCTGCATGGGCGTGAACGAGGGGTGTGTGGCATCGGGACCGCCGAAGGCGTCGGCGGGCTGGCGCTTCAGTTCCTTCTCTATTTCTTCCAGATAGGTGGGCGGCAGCATGACGTCGCTGTCCAGTATGAGCAGGTACTGCCCGTCGGCCCGCTCGGCACCGTAGTTGCGGCTCTGTCCCGGCCCGCTGTTGGGTTTCATGAAGTATTTCAGGCTGAGCCGCGACTCGTATTTCTTGCAGATGTGTTCGCAGGGTTTCTGCGACCCGTCTTCCACCACCACCACTTCAAAGTCGTTCACGGTTTGTGTGGTGAGGCTTTCGAGCAGCTCTTCAACTTCGTCGGGGCGGTTGAAAACGGGAACGATGATGGAATATTTCATTGTTTGGTGGAACTGGCTATTTGGGGGTGTTGAGCGATTTTTCTATGGCGATGATGCGCTGCTGGCGGGCCAGCGAGAGCGTGCGGCTGTGCTGGTCGATGAAGATGAAGAGCTGGCGGGCATTGTTGAGCAGCTGCTCGCGGGCGATGCCCGTTTTCAGGTCGCTTTCGGCGTAGTAGAGCTCGGCGAGCATCTCCATGCGGTCGAGCCGCTCCTCCTCGGGGAAGCGCCTGAAAGAGTCCATGATGTCGTCGATGGTGGCCGTGTGGTAGAAAATGTTGTCGCCCACGTAGGCATCATACAACTTCAGCAGCGCCTCTTCTTTCTGGCGCACGTCTTTCTTCTCACGCCTCAGCAGGCTGAGAGCCTCGGCGAACTCGCGGATAATTCTTAATATGTAGTCTTGTTGTAACATTTTGTAAGAGGTTTTCAGATGATGCCCATTTGGTGGAGGAACACCAGCAGGATGAGCAGCGGGCAGAAAAAGCGCACGGCGAAGAGAAATGCCGGGAAGATGCCCTTGCCTAACCGTCCGCCGTTGGTCAGTTCGTCGTAAACAATGGTGCGCGGCACGTACCATCCCACAAAGAGGCAGGTGAGCAATGCCCCGAGCGGCAAAAGGTATTGCGCCGTCAGGTGGTCGCAGAAGTCAAGGATGTTCAGGCCGAAGAGCTTCAGCGAGGGCACCGCTCCCGGCGACAACGAGCATACCACGGCAATGGCCGCGCACACCACGGTGACGGTCCACCCGGCCTTGTCGCGCCCCGTGTGGAGCTCCTCGGTGAAGAATGCCGTGCCTATCTCGTGCATGGAAATGGTGCTGGTGAGTGCCGCAAACACCAGCAGGGCATAAAAGAGCACGGCAATGATGTTCCCCACGACGGGCACCGAGGAAAAAGCCTGCTGAAACACGTTGGGCAGGGTGATGAACACGAGCGAGGGCCCCGCGTCGGGCGTGATGCCCACGGAAAAGGCCGCCGGGAAAATCATCAGTCCTGCCAGTACGGCAATGAAGCTGTCGAGCAACGCTATCTGCACCGCCGAACCGGCCAGGTTGGTGTCTTTGCTGAAATAGGAGGCGTAGGTACACAGGCAGGCGGTGCCCAGCGACAGGGAAAAGAATGCCTGTCCCAGCGCCTCAAGCATCACGCCGGTGGAGAGTTTCGAGAAGCCGGGCTTCAACAGGAACTCAATGCCGGCGCCGGCTCCCGGCAGCATGCACGAGGCCACCACGATGACCACCAGCAGCACCAACAATGCCGGCATGAGCAGTTTTGCGGCCCGCTCAATGCCTCTTTCTACGCCTCTTACCACCACGAAATGTGTAATCAATATGAATGCCACCGCCCACAGGCACGGCTTGAGGGGGTGCGATGAAAACTCCGAGAAATAGCGCGTCACATAGTCCGCATCGCCCTGCAAGTGTCCCGCCAGCGAAGCGTAAAGGTATTGCAGGCACCACCCCGCCACCACGGCATAGAAACCCAGGATGATGGTTGAAGTGAGGATGCCGAGGTAGCCCACCAGCTTCCACGGCCTGCCGTTCGACAGCTTGTCGTAGGCGCGGGCGGCATTGGCCTTGGCGTGGCGGCCCACGATAAACTCGGCAATCATTCCCGGAATGCCGAGCAGCAACACGCAACCCAGGTAGATGGCAATGAACGCCGCCCCGCCGTTCTGCCCCGTCATATAGGGGAATCGCCACACGTTGCCCAGCCCGACGGCCGAGCCGGCGGTGGCCAGCACAATGCCGAGCCGGGTGGCGAAGCCTCCGCGGGCGTGTTTAGTAGCGTCTTTCATCTTTTCTGTTTTACAGAGGCTGGGAGTTTAGGAGTTTGGGAGTTTAGACGATAGTGGTGACTCCTGCACTCCTTGGACTGTCAGCCCTTGATGTTTTAAATGATTCCGAATTGGTGGAGGAAAATGAGCGCAATGGCAATGGGGCACACATAGCTCACCATGATGCGGAACACCGGCAGGAAGCAGCGGTTGCGGGTGCCGCCGTCGGTGATTTCGTCGCCCACCAGCCGGCGGTCAACATACCACCCCACAAAGAGGCAGGTGAACAGTCCGCCCAGGGGCAGGCACAGGTTGGCCGTGAACCAGTCGAGGAAGTCGAACAACGGTTTCCCGAACAGGCTCGCCCACTGCCATTTGCCGAGCGACATGGAGCACAGCACGCCCATGACTATGCAGAACGACGACACCATGCCGGCGGCCTTCCGCCGGCTGATGTGCAGCTCCTCGTGCAGGAACGACGTGCTCACCTCGTGGAGCGAGATGTTGGAGGTCAGCGCGGCAATGGCCAGCAGCAGGTAGAACGACACGCTTACCACGTATTCCACCACGGGCAGGTTGCCGAAAGCCTGCTCAAACACGTTGGGCAGGGTGATGAAAATGAGCGACGGGCCGGCGTCGGGCGTAATGCCCACCGACAATGCCGCCGGGAAAATCATCAGTCCGGCCAGCACGGCCACCAGCGTGTCGATGGCCGAAATCTGGAATGCCGAGGTCAGCAGGTCGGTGTCGCGCTTGAAGTAGGAGGCGTAGGTGCACAGGCAGCCCATGGCGATGCTCAGCGAGAAGAAGGCCTGTCCCAGGGCCTCCAGGAAGGTGGAGCCGTTGATTTTCGAAAAGTCGGGTTTGAACAGGAACTCCACTCCGGCGCCGGCTCCCGGCAGCATCAGCGAGCACACCACGAGGATGATGAGCAGGATGAACAACACCGGCATCATGAATTTCGACGCCCGCTCAATGCCTTTCTCAATGCCGTGGACCACCACGAAATGGGTGATGCCCACTAGCACGGCCATCCAGAATATGGGCCGCCAGGGGTTGTGCTCAAACTGAGTGAAATAGTCCTTGAAGAATTGCGGCGAGCCGTGCAGCTGGTCGGTCATGGCTGCCTCCACATATTGTAGCGTCCACCCCGACACCACGCCGTAGTAGCCAATGATCAGTGCCGCCGTGAGCACGCCCATGAATCCAATCCATTTCCACGGCGTGCCGTTGGCCAGCCGTGTGTAGGCGCGGGCGGTGTTGGCCTGGGCCCGCCGCCCTATCATAAATTCGCACAACATGACGGGAATGCCCATCATCAGCACACATAATATATATATAATAATGAAGGCGGCACCCCCGTTCTGCCCGGCCACGAATGGGAAGCGCCACACGTTTCCCAGCCCCACGGCACCGCCCGCCGTGGCGAGGATGATGCCCAATTTTGTTCCGAAATTTCCGCGTTCCTGACTCATAACTTACAATTTGTTTGCAAAATTATAAAAAAGTTTATACTTTTGCGCCCAAAAAGGATGTAAAAATGCGGGTAATAAAAGAAATTGTGAAAAAATACCCCTTGTCGTGTGCCTGCATAGCGCTGATATGGGTGCTTTGTTTCATTCCGGTGCCCGACCTCCACCTCGACCATGTCACGTTACTCGACAAGTGGGTGCATGCCCTCATGTATGCGGGCACCTGCGCCGTCATCTGGATGGAATACCTGCGCCGTCACACAAAAAAAGCGAACAAGCGGCGGTTGCTCTTGTTCGCATGGCTGACCCCGGTCCTGATGAGCGGGGTGATAGAGGTTCTTCAGGAATATTGCACCTTCGGCATTCGCGGCGGCGACTGGCGCGACCTGGTGGCCAACACCACCGGTGCTACTCTAAGTCTATGTGGCGGAATGCTTTATCTATGGTTCCGCGCCAGAGAATGAAGGGCATCTTGCGCAGGTGGCCATTGTAGAAGCGGCGGTCGCCCGTCACCTCGTCGCCTATGAAGTGGGGCTTCTCGAAAGGCTCGTCAACGCTGCCCAGCTCCACCTCGGCCATCACCAGCCCGGCGTTGTCGCCGTAGAACTCGTCAACCTCGAAGGTGTGGCGGCCGTCGGGGCTGGGCACCAGGAACCGTGTCTTGTCGATGATGCCCGGCTCGCAGATGGCCATCAGCTGGCGGGCCTCCTCAAGCGTAATTTCCTTTTCAAACTCATAGCGGCTGATGCCCTCCTTGTCGGCCGGCCCTTTGATGGTGAGGTAGGCGCGGTCGTCGCGCAACCGCACCCGCACCGTACGGCCGTGGGCGCTGAGGATGTATCCTTGCTTTATGCGGCTGCTCCCCGTGGCCAGGGTGCGGTAGTCGCTGCCCCTGACAAGGAATTTCCGCTCAATTTCCATTCCGCTCATCTATATTCTTTTCAAGTTTTGCATTCGCTCAACTTCTTGGAGTTACAGGAGTTCGGGAGTTACAGGAGATAAAATGCTTTTAAATTATGAATTCTTAGTTATGAATTATGCACGGCAGCAAAAACTCATAACTCATAACTCAAACTTAATAGTTCTGAAAACTCCCTATTCGTCAGTTTGCAGAGGTTGGAAGTATTGTCTGAACTCCTGAACTCCTGTAACTCCTGAACTACATCAACTTGAGAAAGTTGAGAAATCTTTTTAAGCGTAGCTGAGGCTCAGGTAGATGACCATGAACAGGGCGAGCACTATCAGCACGCCGATAATCCAGTAGATGACTTTTTCAGCATTTTTTGCTTGCTTGGCCTCGTAGCGGGCACGTTGGTTTTTTCTTTTCTGACTCATAATTGTTGATTTTATTTTTAGGTTATCTGTTGTCAAAGCTTTTTCACTTTTTCACCTTTTTGGGCGGCAGCAAATTATTCACTTTTTACTTTTCACTTTTCACTTTTTAAGAATTTTCTTCCTCGTTCACCGGAAATTCCATGAGGTAGGCTTTGATGAATCCGTCGATTTTGCCGTCCATCACGCCGTCAACGTCCGATGTCTGGAAGTTGGTGCGGTGGTCTTTCACGCGGCGGTCGTCGAACACATAGCTCCTGATTTGGCTTCCCCACTCAATTTTCTTCTTCCCGGCCTCTATTTTTGCCTGTGCCTCCAGGCGCTTCTTCATGGCGCGGTCGTAGAGTTGCGACTTCAGCAGGAGCAGGGCCTTCTCCTTGTTCTTCGGCTGGTCGCGCGTCTCGGTGTTCTCAATGAGGATTTCCTCCTCCTCGCCGGTGTCGGGGTCGGTGTACCAATATCTGAGCCTGACGCCCGATTCCACCTTGTTCACATTCTGGCCGCCGGCGCCGCTGGAGCGGAAGGTGTCCCACGACAACTTTGCCGGGTCCACATACACCTCTATGGTGTCATCGACCAGTGGCGACACAAACACCGATGCGAAGCTGGTCATGCGCTTGCCCTGCGCGTTGAACGGGCTGACGCGCACCAGGCGGTGCACGCCGTTCTCGCTTTTCAGGTATCCGTAGGCAAATTCGCCGCCTTCTATCTCCATGGTGACGCTCTTGATGCCGGCCTCGTCGCCGTCTTGCAGGTTCGAGATGCTCACCTTGTAGCCATGGGCCTCCGCCCACCGCATGTACATGCGCATGAGCATCGAGGCCCAGTCCTGGCTTTCGGTGCCTCCGGCGCCCGAGTTGATTTTCAGCACGCAATCCATGGGGTCTTCCTTCTGCCGTAGCATGTTCTTCAGCTCCAGCTTCTCGATGGCGTCGATGGCCTTGGCATAGGCCTCGTCAACCTCCTCCTCGGTCACCATTTCTTCGTGGTAGAAGTCGAAAGCCAGTTGCAGCTCGTCGGCCATGGTGCGCACCTCCTTGTAGCCGTCGAGCCATTTCTGAATGTCCTTCACCTTCTTCATCTGCTCGCGGGCACGCTTCGGGTCGTCCCAGAAGTCGGGGGCCTGCGTGCGAAGGTCCTCCTCTTCAAATTCTATCTGCTTGCGGTCGATGTCGAGGTAGCGGTGCAGCTCCTCGGCACGCCTGAGCACGTCCTTCAGTTGGTCTTGCGTAATCATTGTTCTGCTTTATTCGCGGCAAAGGTACGAATAAACGAGTGAAATGCAAAAGGAAAACTTGTTTTTCTTTTCATTTCCGAGTGAGAGTACCTTATTTAAAGGTACTAATAAACGAGTGAAGTGTGCAAAAGGAAAACTTGCTTTTATTTTCATTTCCGAGTGAGAGTACCTTATGTTCATTGCTGTTGTACTTCTTTATTTGCAATTTAGGGCAACTTTTCCATTTTTTTCCGCCCAATCAATGCGTTTTCCCAAATTTTTTGTATTTTTGCATGCAGAATCAACAATACTAACATCTTATGAAGAAATTATTACTTTTTTTGCTCATGCCGCTGGCGGTTCTTACGGCACGGGCACAGAGCAATGACTACAACATGGTCATTGAGTTGAAGAACGGCACGAAGATCACCTTGGGCGCCAACGACGTGGAAGACCTCACCTTTAACGGCGATGCACTCTCCATAAGTGGCAACACCATCGAGGACATTATTGTGGCCCTTTCCACCAAGGCCGACAAGTCCGAAATTGAAGAGCTGAGGACTTTGATAAGCCAGTTGCAGGAGAAAGTTGACCCTTCAGTTAAAGAATACACCGTCAACGGTGTCAGTTTCAAGATGAAAAAGGTTGACGGCGGCACGTTCCAGATGGGTGCCACCGAGGAGCAGGGGAGCGATGCTAGGGACAATGAAAAACCCGTCCATAGCGTGACGCTTTCCGACTACTGGATTGGTGAGACGGAGGTGACGCAGGCCCTGTGGTATGCCGTGATGGGTAAGAGGCCCACGCCGGACGGCGACCAGTGGAGCAGTTCTTACGGCCTTGGCGACAACTATCCTGCTTATTATGTCAGCTGGGATGACTGCCAGACGTTCATTACCAGGTTGAACCAGCTGACGGGCCAATCGTTCCGCCTTCCCACGGAGGCTGAATGGGAATTTGCTGCCCGCGGCGGCAATTCCTCGCAGGGCTACAAGTATGCCGGCAGCAATACGATTGACGACGTGGCCTGGTATTATGACAACAGTTATGCCTTGGGCAGCAGCAGTCCGGATTATGGCGCCCATCCTGTTGCCACCAAATCCCCGAATGAGCTTGGCCTTTACGACATGAGCGGCAATGTTGGTGAGTGGTGCCAGGACTGGTATGGCAGTTACAGTTCTTCAGCCCAGACGGACCCTGTCGGTCCATCGTCGGGCTCTAGCCGCGTGCTTCGTGGTGGCAGCTGGAACTACTCCGCGAGGTACTGCCGCGTTTCCGATCGCAACAACTTCAGCCCGTCGTACAGGTTCTACGACAACGGGCTGCGGCTTGCTCTTTAGTTCGTTCTTCCTTGTAAAAAGAGAAAAACAAAAATGTTCCGTTTTCACCCGCAATGTAGGGACATACTTCATGTATGTCCGAAAACACCCGAAACATCCGTATGTGCCGAGGTAAGCGGACATACATGAAGTATGTCCCTACTTTCGTGGAAAATTTTCGTTCAGGTGAATTAATGATTATTGAACGTAAAGTTAGTCTGATAGGAGCCGATGCTGATAGGAGCCGACGCTGATAGGAGCCGATGCTGATAGGAGCCGACGCTTCCAAGCGTCGAGCTAACTATTATTTACTCCGACGCTTATAGGAGCCGACGCTTCCAAGCGTCGGGCTAACTTTTTATTTTCTCCGGCGCTTTTAGGAGTTTTTTTTTATTTACTCCGACGCTCGGAGGCGTCGGCTCCTATAAATCGGCTCCTATAAATCGGCTCCTATAAATCGGCTCCTATAAATCGGCTCCTATTTCGTCAGCTTCTATTGCACCTGTAGGGACATACTTTATGTATGTCCGAAAACCCCCGAGACCATCCGAAACCATTTGAATATGCCGCGGCGGGCGGACATACATGAAGTATGTCCCTACAATCGTGTTGTTCTGCCGAATTGTAATTATTCGTAACCCCCTTTTAAGGCGGCCAATAGGAGCCGACGCTTCCAAGCGTCGGAGTAACTTTTTTATTTACTCTGACGCTTTTAGGGGTATTTTTTTAGTTACTCCGACGCTCGGAGGCG
>JAFVHN010000083.1 GCA_017474515.1 Prevotella sp.
AATGTCGGAGGGGTTGTCAAGGCGTACCGCCTTCACAACACGTTTCCTGTACGGCGTTTCCGAATCGGCATTCTCCCACCCCACGAGCAGCACCTCGTAACGGTCGTATGCCTCTGGCAAAGAGAGGATGCGGGCCTTGGTTTCCGACGGGCCGAAAACGGGCTGGTCGGCATAAAAATCGGTGTTCACAATCTGTATCGCCCGATGCTGCTTGTCCACGTGGAGCTGCAATTCATCGTGCAATTTGGCATAATCCTCGCAAAACCCACCCAGTTCTTCCACTTGACGGGCGTTGCCCTCTGAAAAGCATCGGGAAAAGGATTTTTTGTCAATCGGATTTGATAGTATTGTCAATGATTTTGACACGAAAAACGGATGGTTGAAACCGAAACAGAAGATTAGGCCAGTCCAAACCGCAAACGACTGCAGTCCTTTTGCGGTTTGGACTGCAGTCGGATGCGGTCTGGACTGGAGTCGTTTGCCATTTGGACTGGGTCGGACTGAGTGGATAATGCCGGTGAAAGGCTTTGAAAACTACGCCATTACGACGAATGGCAGGGCTACGGAACAGCTGTAATGGCTGAACCTCGCAAACTTGTCCTGATTTTTTACCTTTTTAACCTTGCCGGGACGTTACATCCGGGGCCGGTTTGAGTCCTTATGAAAAGAACATTTCATAACAATAACGAACAAAGAAAATCATGAAGAAAAGACTGACCACTCTTTTGGTCCTGGCCATGGGATTCTGCCTTGGTGCCGGTGCGCAATATCCGCAACTCACCGACGAGGCCAAGCACTTGATTGACTCGCTACAGGCCTGCTGGCAGGCTCATTCCGACTCGGCCTGGGCGGTGGCATTCCCCATCGTGGTAGAAGAGGCGAAGCACGGGCGGCCATACGTGCCCTGGGCAGCACGGCCCTATGACCTTCGCCAGGCGAAAATTCCGGCATTCCCCGGTGCCGAGGGCGGAGGCATGTACACCTTTGGCGGACGCGGCGGAAAGGTGCTCACCGTGACCAACCTCAACGACGACGGCCCGGGCTCCTTCAGATGGGCCTGCGAACAGGGGGGAGCCAGAATCGTGGTGTTCAACGTGAGCGGCATCATTCGGCTGAAGTCGCCCATCTACGTGCGCGCACCTTATATTACCATAGCCGGACAGACGGCGCCCGGCGACGGCGTCATCATTGCCGGGGAATCGTTCCAGGTGGACACCCACGACGTCATCGTGCGACACATGCGATTCCGCCGCGGCGAAACGCTCGTCTGGCACCGTGAGGACAGCTTCGGAGGCAATCCCGTGGGAAACATCATGATTGACCACTGCTCGTGCGAATGGGGACTCGACGAGAACATATCGTTCTACCGCCACATGTTCGACCTCCACGACGGCAAGGACAAGCGCAAGGAGCCCACGGTGAACGTCACCATCCAGAACAGCATCTCGGCAAAGGCCCTCGACACGTGGAACCACGCCTTCGGCTCTACCATCGGCGGCGAAAACACCACCTTCATGCGCAACCTGTGGGCCGACAATACGGGGCGCAACCCGTCAATAGGATGGGGCGGCGTGTTCAACTATGTGAACAACGTGATTTACAACTGGGTGCACCGCACGGCCGACGGCGGTGAATACACCACCATGTCGAACTTCATCAACAACTACTACAAACCCGGACCGCTCACGCCGAAAGACACGCCCGTGGGCCATCGCATCGTGAAGTCGGAAAGCCGCAGCCAGGGGCTGTTCCCCTTCAAGCAGTTCGGAAGGGTTTATGCCACCGGAAACATCATGGAGGGCTTCCCCGAAATATCGCGCGACAACTGGAACGGCGGCATACAAACGGCCGACAAGGACGGCGAGATGGACGAAACGGAGCTGGCACTGATGCGGTCGGACGAGCCGTTTGAAATGCCCTTTATCACGCTGATGGACACCGAGAAAGCATTCCAATGGGTGCTCGACAACGCCGGAGCCACCATGCCGGTGCGCGACATCGTGGACGAGCGCATCTGCGAGGAAGTGAGGACCGGACAGGCCTACTACGTTGACAAATACGAGAAAAAGGTGAAAGACAATCCCTACGGAAACATGTGGGGACTGCACGACAAGTCGAAAAACGAAGAGGGAACGTTCAAGTATCGCCGGTTGCCGAAGGACTGCTATAAGCAGGGCGTCATCACCGACCCGAGGCAAATGGGCGGTTTTCCGGAATACAGGGCGTGGGAGCCGTGGACCGACACCGACGGCGACGGCATGCCCGACAAGTGGGAAACCGACAACGGGCTGAATCCCAACAATCCAGCCGATGCCACGCAGGACTGCAACGGCGACGGCTACACCAACATCGAGAAATACATCAACGGCATTTCCACAAAGACGAAAATCGACTGGCGCAACCTCAACAACAACTACGACACGCTGTCCGGGAAGAAATCGCTGATGTAGGCTTTTTCTCTCTTGATGATATTTAGTGGCCCCGAAAGCTCTTGAATTCCTAGGATTTCCTAGGCTCTCCTAGGTTTTCCTAGGACTTCCTAGGACTTCCTAGGATTTCCTAGGATTTCCTAGAAAAACCTAAGATTTCCAAGCTTTCAGGGCCACTAAATCTTTTTCCCGTTTTCACTTTGTAAACAACCAGTCAACATTGTCGCCGGCCCCTTGCAACTCGCAATCGCGCGGTTGCAGCGGGTCCTCGGTAAATCCGGCAATCATCAGGATGCCCTTGGGCAGCGCTATCGTGTGGAAACCCGGCGCGAAATGATAGGCGTGGATGTTCACCGTGGGCATATTGGTCATGTTGACGGCATTCAAGAGCAGCGGCTCCGCCTGACCGTATTCGTTGGCCGAGGCATCGGTTTCCAATGCCGTGGGACGGGCGAACTTCGTGTCTTCATCAATAAAGAATCCCACCAGCATCTTAACGGGGCGGTCGCAACTGAACTGAACCGTGGTGCCCTTGATGCGCGTGGTGTCGCGGTTAAGCACAAGGGCCTGAAGGCCGAGCAGTTCGGGAGCCACGGTGTCGATGACTTCCTCGCGGTTTTCAAACAAGCGGGCACCCTTCTCCAGCTTCGCCAAAACAGGGCGGAAAACCGGTTTTTCACCATAGCCAATATTGTGGAGAACCACGGCGGCTGGCGTGGCCGATGGTCGATTTTTGCCCATTTCATCGGTGGAACGAGGCGTTTTCAGCTTCAAGATATTAAGTTTCAGATTGTCGAGTTCCTCCTGATAGACGGGCACCATTTCGCTCCACGTCTTATAGTTTCCGTGGTCGCCACCGACGGGGATGCGCCGTTGTGCCGTCTGCATGCTGTTGGCATAGAGATAGGAATTTTTGGACATGTTGGCCAACGCCTTCCACAGGTTGAGGCTGTTCTCAAGACAAATTGCGGCAGCGTCGAGATAGCCCACATCTTTCGACCATTTGTAGTCGAGCACATAGCGGGCGGCAAGCACCTTGTCGCGGAACGAGCGGGCAAAGAAGTAGTAGAGCATGAAATCATTGATGACGCGGTTGAACTCGTCCTGATGGCGCGTGGGCTGCCACTGGCGGGCGGCGAACACCTCTCGCGCGGTCTGGGCATGGGCCACGCATTGCTCAACGATGTCGAGCGGCAGTTCGCCGACATGGGCCTGGTGTTTGTGTTCTTTTTCCACAAATTCTATGAGTTTCTCGCCCTTTGGCCCGCAACTTTCATAGAAGCCGGGATAAACGGTGAACTTGTACGGGTTCACCAACTGCGCCATGCGCATGCCGAGGAGCAAGGTCTGGCGGTTGCCCTCGGTAATTCCGAAGCGGCGGATGAGTTTTGGCGCAATTTCGCCGGTTTCATCGTAAGCACGAAGCATGCAACTGGCCGCCAGGGTGTCGATGCCGTAGTAATCAGAAAGCTGTTGTTTCCAATATTCGCGGTCGTCGCCACGATGACAATTCCACGCGTAGCGCCCCCAGGCCTTGTACCACATCCAGTCGCGGTCAATCTGCAAGAGGCGTCCGCCTTCGCGCAACTTGTCGGCGGTGAAGGGCCAGTCCCAATATGATGCCTGCGGATAAAGGTGAAGGCCGTTGGCACCGTGGACATTGTGCATGGCCATCACGGCTTTCTGCGCAAAGGCCGGCGACGACCACCGCCATGGCTCCAGGTTGGCCAGGATGTGCACGTTGCTGATGTGGAGGGGAGCCGACGCCGCCAACTGGCGCTGAGTAGCCGCCCACGGGCCGCCCGGCTCGTAGGTGGTGAGACTCTCGCCGGTGTATTTCGTCATGGTGAAAATATTGGGGTAAAGGGGAAGCGACTTTTGCAAAACCAGCGGCCCGTCGGTGTCGTGCGAACGAAGGATGATGGGCGGCGTGTCGGTGCGGCCCGAAGCGGCCAAGCCGTCGCGGATGCCGGGAATGATGGTTTCGGTCATCCATGTAATGTCGTCTTCAATGGTGGCCATGGCTTCACCCAGGCAGACCAGGAAGCCCACGTTGGGATATTGTTCCACGAAGGCGGCAATGCTCTTGCGCGTATAGTCGGCAATAAGTGGAGTGATGGGGCGGTGGCGGTCTTGCGTCTTCAGGCCGTAATGGTCGGCAAAGGGTTTCGAAAGGATGATGTTGTAGAACATCTGAATGACACGGATGCCGCGGCGGCCGGCCTCGGTGGTGAGAAAGGCAAACATCTCCTGGTTCTGCCGCAACGTGGCATCATCAACCTCAAGGGAAAAAGGGTAATCGCTGAGTTTTACCAGCGACGCGAAGGGATGGCCGTTCCACAAATAAACGGTGTTCATATTGTTTTCGGCCAGCATGTCCAAGTATTTAATCCACAGTTCTTTATTATAGAACCAAGGGAAATTCTCCGGCGTATAGGGATATTCATAAACACTATGTCCCGGCAGGTATTCGGTTTTCTGCAACCCTACGCAAGCACCGCGCAACTTCATTTCGGGAACGGTGGTGTAGGGCAGTTCCAGGCGGTTGGGGTCGTCCTTTTTGTCGGGATATGCAATGCGTTCGTAATTCTCACGCACGAAATTGGCGCCATAGATGGCACCGTTATCATCGTTGGCGCTGATAGTGATGGTGCCCGGACTTTTGCTAATGGTAAAACCTTCGGCTTCGCCTTCGTGGGTGACAACGATTTTCACGTCGTAGTCGCCGTCGAGATGTTCAAGAAGGGTGGCGGCATAGAGCGCCTGGGGCGAGTCGCTTTTCACGCTGACTTTAATTTTTGCCTGTACCGAAAGGGCAGCAACCAGGCATGCAAGGAATAAGGTTGTTTTTGTCTTCATTATTATTTTGAGATAAGGTTAGTTCGCATATATAGTGTTACAAGTTGACCTCGACAAGTTGACAGGGCGGAATTTCAACTGATTTACCGGCAATAAACAGCATGCCGTGGCTGCCGTCGCTTTTCACCCGCACCCTATTTTTGTCCATTTCAACGTGTATCTTTCCAAAGGGTGTGGGCACGTCGCCTTCCATCCATTCCAAGGTTCCCAAAACCGGACTTACGGTGAAGGTTTCGTAACCGGGAGAGGTTGGTTGCACGCCAAGGAAGTATTTTCCTAAAAGGTAAATGGGCGAGGCACCCCAAGCGTGGCAAAGACTTTTTCCGTAAGGTCGCCCATACATTGCATAATGTTCCACGCCTGTGTCCGCAGGGTTGTATTTCTCCCAAAAAGTGGTGGCTCCGGCTTTCAACATACCGCCCCAATAGGTCTTAATTTCTTGTAAGACCGTGGACTGGCCGCCCATCATGCAGATGGCCTCCAGTTCATAGAAACGCATATATGGGGTGGTGATTTTATCGATGAAATCGTTGAAAAGCACGTTTTCGCAGATGCTTTTCCGTTCTTTTTCATCCGCATAGCCGTAAATGATGGCGAACATATTTGGAAACCTGGTAACGGTGGTGTTCTGTTGTCCGTCTTCAATGGCATGACCAAAGGCTTGGCTTTCCTCATTCCAGAAGATTTTCTTGAACGTTAAAAGCAGATTTTTGGCCATTTCATCGTACTTGGAGGCATCTTCGGCATATCTTTGTGTAGGCAGACTGCCCTGCGGAGGGACATTGTCGGGGTAGTCGCGGAGGGCCTTCGCACAAAGGGCCATCGTTTCGAGCGCCTTGCAATATAAAATCTGCTCGAAACAAAGGGCACCGCGTTTGTGCATGGGGAAGTCGGTCCAATCCACAAAAATCCAGTCATCAGGTTGTCCCTCGGCCATTCCCAATTCATTGGTACGGCCCACGCAATAGTTCATCAACGAAACCATGCGCGGATAAATCTCGCGAAGGAAAGCTATGTCACCCGTATAGAGATAGAAATCGTAAACCGACTTGAACCAGTAGAAGGAGTAATCCATGATGGTGTTGACATGTGCCGTCACAGGGTCTTTGCCCCTCAGCTGGCGGATGGTGCGGCGCACGCAATCGCTGTCGAACCTTAAATAATAGTTCATCAAGTACGATTGAATGGCGTCGCCGCTCCATGTCCAGCGGTCGCGTTTGATGCCATCGACGAAAAATTCACGCGTGGTGAGGTCGAGGGTATAGGCGCTCACCTGCCAAATTTCGTTGATTTCATCGTCATTACACCTGAAAGTTCCGCTGTTGGCAAGGTCTTGCGGAGCGTATTCAAACTCCATGCTGAG
Organism: Prevotella sp.; assembly: GCA_017474515.1. Taxonomy (GTDB): domain Bacteria; phylum Bacteroidota; class Bacteroidia; order Bacteroidales; family Bacteroidaceae; genus Prevotella. Next base: position 6,652 of record JAFVHN010000083.1, read on the forward strand.
GGCCTCGAATGTCAAGTTTCCCTCAGTTTCAACGTAAACGAACCTGAATGCCTTGCTATTAGCGAGTTGATAATTGGTTTCAAGGTCGTGGAGCGATGTGTTTTGAGCGGTGACACCTTGCGAAAAATCGTACATTTTGCCGTTTTTCCGGCCAATGCAGTCAAGGGTTTCACAATGTTCTTTATCGAGCGCTTCCTCCCGGCTTTCGCCGTAAAAGATGTTCAGCACGCCTTCGCCATCCAGATTTTGGAAACAAAGGTAACCGAAAGTTTCACGTCCGAAGTCGTAAAGAATGGCGTTCTCCCCTATTCTTTCCGTGCTTACGGGCAACAAAGGTTGGCGAAGGAGGGCGTAAGTAGAGGGTGGTGTGTCAAATGAATTAAAGTTCCACGAGGCGGCATGAACATAAATGCCGGAGCCGTGGGCTACGCCGTTTTCGTCAATCCATATCTTGTCCTCGTAAGTGGCGAGCCAGGTGTCATCGCTGACAATGGTGGGGCCTTTCACAAAGAGGGCGGGCGGCGATGCCTGATTCCATACTTTTATATTCAATCGGTGTTCTCCGGCTGGGATTTGTAATTGCGACGGACGGCCAAAAAGCAGCTTCCCGTCGAGCATGACATTATAGCTTCCCTCAGCAAAAATCTCGATGAATTCGGCATTTTCCGCACAAATAGCCTTGCTGAACTCCACGGTGACGTAATGGCTGTCTTGTTTCCAAAACGGCGGAAACATGGCGCCACGCTCCGTGCGGCGGTTGTTGAACCGGTTGCCCAGCCACACCTCAAAATCACCGGGATACCAAATCCAGGTGGCCGTAGTTTCGCGTCTTTGTTCGTTATTCATCGTTGACAACTTTGGTCATTCGTCAGTTCCGTAACGTTCGCGCGTGATTTGATCCAGCGTTTTTCCACGGGTTTGGGGAGCTCCGATGGTGCCGACAACCAGCGAAACAACGAGCAACAGCAACATCGCCACCGCCGCCCGTGTAAAGCCTTCGCCCTGTTCGCCATAGATATAGACGAAACCCAGGCCCCATACTGCCGAGAGTCCGCGCACTATGAAGAACATAATGCCCTGAGCGGCCGCCCTGTAGCGGGCTGGGAAGAGCTCCGACGCCCACAAAGCATAGAACGATTGTACAGAGATGCCGGCCTGAAGTCCCCATAAAAGGGTGAAAATCAAGAGGCCTCCCATGCTATTGATGCCGACGGTAAGGACAAGAGCCCACGCCAGCACCGCGAACATAACTCCGGTGAAATAGAGCCACCGCTGGTTCACCTTGTCAACTATCATGGAGAAAAAGAACGTTGTTACGATGATGATAATCCACTGGCCCACGGAAAGCAGGTTGGCATGCTCGTTCGACAACCCTCCGGCGGTTTCGTAAATATGTTGTTGGAAAAAGCCCATCACCGACGACACCAGGTTCCAGGTAAGGTAAATGCCAGCAAGGAAAAGAATGGTGCGAACGTTGACTTTATTGGTCAACAGGGAGCCGAAAGAGGCGAAGAGGCCCGATGTGGTTCCGCTTGCAATGGTTTGACCCTGGGCTTCCAAATCTTTCATTTTCTTCGATTTCATCGATTGCCACTCCTTCGACTCGTCGAGCTTTCTCTGCAAAGTCCAGGCAATGAAAGCCACCACAAAGAGCGATGCAAAGACAATGCGCGAGCTGAACACGTTGAGGGCAGCACCGTCGCTTGTGCCAAACAGGTTGGCCACGCTTTCCACCAAAGGGAACAGCAGTCCTTCGGACCCTATGCCGCTGGTGGGCGGCGCCAACAAGGTACCAAGAATAAGGATAATGGTGGGCCCAATGCCCCAGGCCATCTGCGAGATGCCGATATTGCGACCGCGGTTATGGACTTCGGAACTTTCTGAAATATAGGTCCACGAGGCCGGCACGCCAACGCCTACGGAAATGCCCGTCACCAGGAAGCCTGCCAAAAGCATCGGGAAACTTGTTGACAACATAATGAGCGCCACGCCAAACATATAGACCAGCATGTTGTAGGTATAGATGGCTTTCCTGCCGTATTTGTCGGCCAGGAAACCGCCCACGATGGCTCCGATGGCGGCTCCCAAACAGTTGGCACTGATGGCGTTGAGCCACCCCAGATGGCCTTCGCTCAACGCAAGATAGTCTTTCCACAGGGTCAATCCGCTGGCTCCCGCCACGATGGCGCCGGCATCAAGATAATTGGTCAACGACACGGCCACCGTGCTTTTCAGACTTCCACTTTTCTTTCCCATAGTCGATTGTTTTGTAATTTGTTTTTATATGACGAGGATTGGTCAAATCAGATTTGGCTTATTAACAACACACCAATGGTCCGGCGCATTTTCTCGCACCCTATATTTTGCAAAGTTATTAAAAATAGCCGACATACAAGGCGGCATCTCTCCTTTTTAATATAATTTAAGGTGGAGAAAAGCCGCTAAAAGGCCATAGGAAGTCCTAGGAAGACATAGGAAAACCTAGGAAATCCTAGGGAAACCTAGGACTTCCTAAGAAAAAACCGCCTATCTAAAGAACCGCCCGATAAAGGGAATAGCCTTGAGCGGCATATCCTTTTTCACGATGAAACCGACGAAAACGAGCAAAAGCAGCGTATTGACAAGGCAGGCCGGAATTGTATCAAGATGAGCCGTTGACAACTGGATGAGGACAAAGAGCACGGCGGCCAGGAGCACATAGACGGCCATTTGGCGCAAAGGATAACGGATGGGAAAATATTTCTGCCCCACGAAATACGACACCACCATCGACACCCCGTAGGCGGCAAATCCGGCCCACGCGCAGGCCATGTAGCTATAGCGCGGAATGAGCAGCACATCGATGAGCACCAGCACCACGCACCCCAGTCCCGAGAACCAGGCGCCCCAGATGGTGCGGTCGGTGAGCTTATACCAGAAAGAGAGGTTGAAAAACACGCCGAACATGATTTCGGCGGCCATCACCACCGGCACCACTTTCAGGCCCACCCAATAGCTGTCGCCCACCAAATGGCGCAAAACCTTGATATAGGCCATCACCGCCAGGAATGCCAACAACGTGAAAATGAGGTAGTATTTCATTACCTGCGCATAGGTTTCCTTCTGGTCTTTGTCGCGCGACTTGCCAAAAACGAAGGGTTCATAGGCAAAACGGAAGGCCTGCGTTATCATCACCATAATCATGGCAATCTTGATGCACGCGCCATAGATGCCCAGCTGGGTGTTGGCCTCCACCGGCGAGCCGTTGTAGAGATAGGGGAAAATGATTTGCGACAAACATTGGTTGAGTTGTCCGGCCAGCCCCATCACAAGGATGGGCCAGGCGTAGCTGAGCATGCGGCGGGCGGCGGCGCGGTCGAAACCGTGCCTGATGCCGCCCAGCTCGTGCCAAAGCATGAGCAGCGTGGCCACAGTGCAAATCAGGTTGATGCGGAACACCCACACCACGTCGAGATGGAAACCGTCGTCGTAGATGCCGAAAAGATTGAGTCCGGCCCACGGCAAAATGACCAGATAGAGCAGGTTGAGCACAATGTTCAGCGTTATATTGATGATTTTCAGGACGGCAAACTTCACGGGCCTGTGCTTAATGCGCAAGTAGGCAAAGAGGATGGCCGTGAAGGCGTCGATGGCCACCGTGGCAAACATCACCCAGATGTATTCGGGATGGTCGGCATATCCCATGGCGGCGGCAATGGGTTTCAGGAACATCGATACCAAGACAATGAACACCAGCGAGGTGAAACCCACCATGCGCAAAGACGTGGAATAAATGCGCTGAGGGTTCTCGCCGTCCTTGCTCATGAAACGGAAAAAGGTGGTTTCCATGCCATAGGTAAGGATGATGATGAGCAGCGCAACATAGGCATAAACATTGGTGATAATACCGTATTGGCCACCTTCGGCCATGAATTTCTTGGTCTGGATGGGCACCAACAGATAGTTGATGAACCGCGCAAGAATGCTGCTCAATCCATAGATGGCCGTGTCTTTGGCCAGCGATTTCAAGTTTGCCATGGGGAAATAGGGTTATGGGGGTTATGTGACATTTGGTATGGCCGGATTCAACGGAAGATAAGTGTTGTAAGATGGGCTGGGTCGAAAAGTTCCTGCGCCACGGCTTGCACCTGTTCGGCGGAAACAGCGTCGATGCGGCTATAGAGCAAGGGAAGGTCTTTTGGCTTTCCGAAGAGCAGGAAACTCTCGGCGAAGTCAAGTGCAAAGTTCTCGCGATTGTCGCTGGCCACACCTATCTGACCTTTCAATTGTTGTTTGGCGGCCTGTAACTGCCTGGCACTCAAGGGTTGGTCGGCGAGTTTGTGGAGTTCACGACGCACCAAGGCGAGGCAACGTTCAACGTCGTGTGGGTCGCAACCAAAATAAGCGCGCCATAGCCCGGTGTCGCTATAGACCACCATACTGCTTTCGGCGGTATAGACCAGGCCGTTGCGTTCGCGCAGGGCAACATTAAGACGGCTGTTCATGCCTGGACCACCTATAATATTATTAAGGAGGAAAAGGGGCATGCGCCGATTACTGTTGAAAGCATAGGCCCGCACGCCCAACATGACATGTGCCTGATGGGTGTGGCGGTCTTGCTCGATGGTGGAGGCGGAATATGGTGGAAGAAGGGTTGATGCGTAATTTTTGCCCATTTCATCGGAAGAAACGGCAGCGATGGAGGACGATTGGCAGGGTGTGAGACGCTCGAGCAATTTCACCAATTTCATGAAATCGATGTCGCCATAGGCAAAGAAAACCGCATTCCCGGGCCGGTAATGATTGCCGGTAAAGGCCAGGGCATCGGCCGTGGTGAACGTTCTCACTCGTTCGGCCGAACCTAGTATATTGTGACCAAGAGGGTGGCCGGAGAAGCAATAATTCTCGATTTCATCGAAGATAAGCTCCGACGGCGAGTCGTTGTAGCTTTCTATTTCGTCGCAAATCACCTCCACCTCTTTCTCTATTTCGTGCTGAGGATAGGTGCTATGGAACACGATGTCGGTGAGCAGGTCCACGGCCTTGGGCAGGTGTTCGCGAAGGATCGCAGCATAAAAGACGGTATCTTCCTTGGTGGTGAAGGCGTTGAGCTCGCCCCCCACCCTTTCCAGCCTGTTCACAATCTGCATGGACGTGCGCCGCCGGGTGCCCTTGAAAGTGGTGTGCTCGCAGAAGTGGGCCAGCCCTTCGCTACCCCGCGGTTCATGGCGCGCCCCAACGGCAATGGCATAGCCGCAAAACACCACGGGCGACGTGGAGGGCAGGTGGATGACGCGGAGCCCATTCCCCAAAACATGCGTATTGTAACCTTTCAAAGCCATGACATTCCCGCTTTCGCGTGCAAAGATTAACAACAACTAATCCTCGATTCTTTTTACGACGATAAAAGCACTTTTTTGTTTTGGTTTGCAATAAGTTTCATATAAATCTTCATAGTCGGTCTCAAAGGCTTTCTTATCAAATTGTTTTACAGTCTTAGCAGGAGTATAACTCACCAAGAAACGGCCTGTTCTAATCGATTCCAATCTGTGTTGTTCCATTTTGCTAAGGATAATGCTTCGCAAATCGTTTATTTGATTGTCGATTTTGGTTCTAATATCAAGTAATCGGGACAATTCTGCTTCATATTCTTCAAACCAGTCGGGTGATTCAATTCTTTTCCACCTAACAATCATATTATTACGGTCATCATCTTCATCCAGTTTCAGTTTGCTGATGCGAGCAAGTATCGCACCTTCGTTTCTATCAAATTCTTCCATCAATTCTTGAACAGAAAGACCTTTTCGGTATAGCATTTCCAAACGTTTGTCTTCTGGTTTTGTCCATTTAGAATATGCATTTTTATATAACTTTTTTTGTTGCTGGATGTAATTCTCGTTTTCAGCATCACCTTCGGGAATAATCACGGTTGCCACTAATTTGTGGTGCCAGCCTTCATATTCCAAACCTAATGACAGTACGATGTAAACATCATCGATCGACGAAAAGATTTCTGGTTGTTGTTTAAATTGTTCAAGGAAAAAAGGGTCGGTAACAGGCAAATCATAATCCTCCCCCAAATATGTAAACCTCATCCGATTTTTTGATTTTTCCCTGTTTTCATCGATATAAGCTTCAGCATTTTCCGGATGGATTAACATAAGTGAATAATTAACACCAGCTAATAACTTGCTTGAAATAGCCTTTCCCTTGGTTGAGAACAACGACCGGTGTTTGTTATCGACGAAACGTCTCAATGTGTCAACTATGGGTTGTATAGGAGGCTTACAACATTCCATAGTCGAAAAACGAACATTCTCAGTATGAGGAGTGCTTGGACAAGGTTTTACATTTGTCAATTTGACAAGAGAAAGGATAAGGATGTTATTGGCAGAGCCTGTGGGAATCTCACCATATTGTGTGTCAGCGACCGGTCTAATCCACCTTGGACTTCCGTCATCATTGCACACAATACGAAAGCGTCCGTTCTCTCCACAGGACACTTCTACCCCAGCAACACATCGGCCACCTCTCTTATAAGAGTTAGCCAAACAGACAAAAAATTTGTCCATACTACATTAAATGAACTATTCTCACATCCTCGGCAGAATGTTTTTTCATAAACTCTGCCAATAGTCGCCTATGACAATTATCGGGCGTTTCTTCACTACAAAGAAAACATGCGCCGTCGAATTGATTGACTCCATATTTTCGCAACACACCCCTTTCTTTGAGCAAAGAATTGTAAATCACCACATATTCCTCCCATGTCACTTCTTGTTTATGCCACTTATCAAGTAGTTCTTTGGTAGGTGCAAAATCTGTTATGTGCTGATAGGGGACATGGCATATTTCTTTAACGAAAAACTCCAGATCCTTACCTTTTGCAAAACCTGCCAATTGGCTGCTGTTACTTATACGCACATCCACAAGTTTTTTAACATTGTTTTTACGGAGTAAACCGAAAAAAATTTCGGCACTCTTTTTGGTAAATCCGATAGTAAAGAGCGTTATCATATCAATAATATTCTTCTAATTCCAATTGAGGTTTGTAACCTATTTCCTTGTTTTTCAAACGATAAGCATCCCGTCGCTGGTCAGAAGCTGTATAAGTGCCGAAAAGCTGGTCGATTTCAGGAAGAAGGTGCTTTTTTGAATGAAGATACTCTCTTATCATTTCTTCTTCAAGTTCTTGATGCGTGACCTGCGATGAGTCTTTCAGAATATGCCTGACATCCAATCCTTTGTCGTAAAAGTAACGGGAAACGAGCGAGAAGCGATGACATTCTAACGGGTTGGCTTCTGAGCACATCAACGAAATGCGGAAACCCTTTGACAGTCCGTTCATTAGCCTGTCCACTCCTTTTTTAAACCCAGGTGTTGATATGGCAAGCTCAAAGTTTACCTGTCCATTTGCATCTATACAATCTGTCCGTCTGGCCCCAAATTCATCTCCAAAGTGCAAATAGGTAATACCATTATTCTTTAGAAACCATTTAATGGCCTCCTGATTAAACTGTGGTGCAAATTTGCTGACGGGCACGCTTCGCACATCAACAACACAATTGATGTCGTTTGCAGTCAACAATCTCAAAAAATCCTCTTGCGACTGATTGGAGTGTCCCACACTATACAGCCTGTATGTAATCATATCGTTTGAAAGTTATAATATGCAAGTGCAAAAATAAGAAAACTTTTAGAATATACAAAACCTTTTATGTTTTTTATGATTGAAGATTATCATACGGGGTGTTCGGCAGGAAGATTCGCATCGAATTACATGAAAAACAGCCGGCAAGCGGGGGCTGCCGGCTGAAGAATATATGAATTTTGTATTGGTAATGTTAAGTTATTTGTGACTGGCGCTGGCATTATCTCCCGACAACGCCGACGTCGCTTGGTACAGTGCAAAATTACGATGGAATGGGCGAAAATTGTTAGGACTTTTCAAAATAAAAATAGGATTTTCAGGCTTTAATATCAAAAAAGTGCAAAAAATCCTATTCTTTTGTCTCGTTTTTCCTAAATTGGGATGGCGTGATGCCAGTGGTCTGCTTGAAAACCCGGCTAAAATAGCTGACGTCTTCGTATCCGCATTTCATGGCAATTTCTCCCACGGGCATGGTTCCCTGTTGTAGCATTCTTGCCGCGCGGTCCATTCTCACGCTCTGTATGTATGCGTTGGTGGTCTTGCCGGTGATGGCCTTTGTCTTGCCGTTGAGCTGGGTGCGCGTCATGTGCATGAGGTCGGCCAGCATGGCGGTGTTCAGGGCGCTGTTCGACATATTGTCGTGAATGGTCGTGGTAAGCCTTGTAAGGAAGAGTTGCTCGCCCTCGCGCATTTCCTTGTATTCCTCATTTCCGGGCAGGCCGTATGCAAACTTTTGTCGGAGCAACTTGCGTTGTTCCAATAGTTTTTCGGTGCGAAGCAGGAGTTCGTCGGCATTGAAAGGCTTCACGAGGAAGGAGTCGGCTCCGGCCCCGAGAGCTTCCAGTCGGTCGGCATCCTCGGTTTTTGCCGTGATGACAATAATGGGGATGTGGTTAAGGATGTCGTTGGCCCTCACCCTTTTACAAAGTTCTATGCCGTCCATTCCGTCCATCATCAGGTCGGTAAGGATGATGTCGGGCATGGTTTCCTGAGCCTTGGCCAGCGCCTCCTCGCCATTGGCTGCGAACATGGTGTTGTATTTCCTGCCTGTCACCATTCCAATGTATCGCGCAATGTCGGGGTTGTCCTCCACGACGAGGAGCATGGCGGGCTCCGGCTCATTGCCTTCCGTGTCGCGGTATTGCGTGGCGGGGGTGTCTTGTCCGTTGAGTCTGGGGTGCCTGAGCTCCGCCCTCTCAATGGTTCCGTCCCAGGCATAGGCCTCGACATTGGGATTGTTCAGGGGCATGGCGACCACGAATCGGGCGCCTTGTCCGGTGTTTTCGGCTGTTATGGTTCCCCTCATTTTCTCAACCATGTTCTTTACGAAGTTGAGCCCGATGCCCGTTGTTTGTCCCAACGCCTTGTTTTTTCCCGAATAGAAGAGGTCGAAGATGTTGGGCAGGTCATCCTCGGGAATGCCCTCGCCGGTGTCTTCCACGGAGAGGAAGAGTTGTCGGGCGTTGCGTTTCAGTTCCACGGTGACGGTCCCTCCCTGTGGCATGTGCTTGATGCTGTTGGAAATAAGGTTCCGGATGATTTTGGTGACATACTGCCCCACGAAAGCCGCCTCAATATCTTTGTTTTCAGGCCGGTAGAGGATGGTGACGTTTCGCGTGGCGGCAAACTCGTTATAGGTTTCAAGCACCATGCCGACGTATGCCACCATGTTGCCCCTTGTCCACTGCTCTTTGTCCTGTCCGGTGAGCATTTTCGTGGCCTCGAGCAACTCGTTGACCAGTGCGAGCAGGCTATTGCCCTGTTTTTCTATGTCGGTGAGGCACTGCACCTGCTTGTCGTTGTCCATTTCCGGATGGTCGATGAGTTGCCGGCTGAGGCCGTTGATGACGGTCAGCGGCGTGCGGAACTCATGTGTGATATTGGTGAAAAAGAGGTTTCTCATCTGTGCCAAACGCCTGAGGATATTCCTTGAACGGGTGCGCTCGCGGAACATATAAAAGAGTGCTGCACAGAGCGTTGTAAGCATAACCAAGAAGATGACGACGATGGTGGTGATGGTTCGGTAGTTGGCAATGCGCACCTGTTGTTGCCTGATGGTGTTGGCCTTTTCCATGCTTTCCGACTGAGCCGCATAGCTGCTCATGATTTGCGAGGTTTGCTCGTTGCTGATGGAATCTTTCAGCTGAATTTCCTCTTGCAAGTACTTGAGTGCCATGTCAGGCTCGGAGTTGGCGTAGAGCTTTGAAAGCAATCCGCAGACCTGCTCCAATGTGTATTTGTTTTGCAGTTCGTGGGCCAGCCGGTAGCTTTTCATCAGGCACGCCGCAGCCTCCTGATTGCGGCCGTTGTTCATGTAGAGTTCGCCGAGCTGTTTGAAATTGATGCAAGTGGAGTTCTTTTCGCCATGAGTACTAAGCAATTTCAGCGACCGAAGATAAAGTTTCTCGGCCTGGGCGAAGTTTTGTTTTGCCGAATAAACATTTGCCATTTGCGAGAGCCTTCGCCCCATCCTTATGATGTCGCCGGTCTGTTCCTCCAACTGGCAGGCCTTTTGCGCAAAGTCGAGGGCCTCGTCAAGGAGTCCCAGCTTGACGTAAATTTCAGACGCCAACCCGTAGCGAATGGTGAGGTTAGGACTTCCCTCCAGCTGTTTTTCAATATTTATGGCCTTGTCAATAAATGTTTTAGCCTCTTCATAATGCTTGGCCATAACATAGCATGCGGCCAGGTTGTTGTAGTCGGAGCTCAATCGCTGCAGGTCCTTGTACTGCTCGTCGATGCGAATGCCCTCCTGCATGGTCTCGATGGCCGATTGCAAGTTTCCAAGCCGCTGGTTGCAATAGGCCATTTCCATGTAGCAGTCGGCCATGGCCACCGAGTCTTTCTCTTGCTTTAAATGTTGCAGGGCGGCGGCGACGAGAGAGATGGCCTCGGCATATTTATTTTTGTCTTCAAGGGCATAGACCTGATCCATGAGGCTGTCGGAGGTGGCAGAATTGTCGGCAGCGGGCATGGCTTGGTGTTCGCCACGGCAGGCGGTCAAGAGGCACACGGCGGCACAGAGCACAATCGCCGAAGCTCGCAAACGCCGCAGGTATTCCTCTACGGCCCGCCGTATGCTTCCAAGTCCGATGGCCTGAGTATCAATATCTTCGGGATTCATCCACCGACATTCCGCCACGTCGTCGCGAGCCACGACGTGTTGCAGGTCGTGGGCCTCACATTCAAAAAACATGTCCATGGTTGGAATGTCGATGCCGCTGTAATGGTATGAGTTGGGAAACGAGAACAAATAGCGTGCGGCATGGATGTTGATGCCCGTTTCCTCCCTGATTTCCCTTGCAATGGCCTGCTCGGCGTTTTCGCCGGTGTCGCAAAAACCGCCTGGCAGGTCGAGCGTTCCCTTTTGCGGCTCACGTTCCCTGACGGTGAGCAGCAGCTGTCCGTCGCCGTTTCTCAGGAAAGCCGCCACTGCCGCCGAGGGGTTCATAAAGAACTCGAAACCGCAGTCGAGGCATCGCCGGCTTTTCTCCGAAGCTTCCACGAAGTGCTGGCTACCGCAAAGTGGACAATGAGTAAAACGCTTGAGACCTTCTATTATCATAGTCAGATTTGCAAGGGGGGAGAAATGGTTTTTATTCCCAATCGTCGGTGCGGAAGGGGAAAAGCGGCAGACCGGCAGCATTCTTCAGGTTGCCCAGCTGGAAATTCCTGTAGCAATAGCGCAGTGCCACCGGCTTTTTCACCTCTTTGCAAACGATTCTGATGGTTTCATCCCAATATCCGCCACCGGGCTGCCAGAAATGTTCGGCCACGGCGGGATGGAACACGCGGTCCTCGCCGGCCACCTCAAACCCCTCGATGCCCTCAAAACGGCTGATGGCGCCGAAGTCGTCGTTGATGTGGATGTGAATGGTGTCGCCCACGATGCGCATGTCCTTGAACGACGGGCTTTGGCATCCCACGGTCTCCATGCCGTAGGTCTTGTTGAGGGCCAGGAATGCCAGGCGCTGCCCCACGGGCTTCTTCTGAGCGGGGTGAATCTGTTGCGACTCGTAAGGATAGACGAGGTCGTTGGTACACACCAGTCCACTATTGGGAATGATTTTCGATGCGCGGTACTGCTGCTCGCGCAACTGTGCACCGTTGACGCCCATGACGTTGTCGTAGTGATAGGGTGCTATCTGAACGAAATAAAACGGTATGTCGCCCAGCCGGAACTGGTTTCTCCACTGCTTCACGAGCAATGCCAGCCGGTCGGAATACTGGTTGCCGGGGTCGCCCACGTTGGAACAACCCTGGTAAAAGAGGATGCCCTTCACCGTATAGTTGAGCACGGGGTGGAAGGTGCCGTTGCCCCAGAGCAGCGATCGGTGGTAGTCGTATTGCGGCCACCGTTTCACAATTTCCAGCGAGTCGGTGGGGTCGTCGGTATATTTCTCAAGGTTCTCCTTCGTAAGCCAGCTTTCCACGCGGGTGCCGCCCTTGTTGGCCATCACCAACCCTACGGGAATGTCGAGAGCACGGTTCACGGCCTGTGCGAAGAAATAACCGGTGGCCGACGCCTCTCCCACGGTCTGCGGGCCCACCACCTGCCACTGGCAGTCGGCGTCGTCCTGCGGTTCCACGGCCATGCGGCTCGGTATTTTCACAAAGTGTATGCCCTTGTAGTGCGAGGATTCCAGCACCTCCATGTTATAGCCGTCCACGGGGCAGTTGCCGAAGCCTTTCACGGGCATCTCCATGTTACTTTGTCCGGCGCACACCCACACCTCTCCGCTGAGCACGTTGTTCAGCGTGAGCCGGTCGCCGTCGTCGAAGGTGATGGTCAGCGGCTCATAGCTGGCCTTCGGCGTGTGTACGGTGAGCAGCCAGCGGCCGTCTGCGTCGGCCTTGGCCGTTGCCACATCGCGGCTCCACGAGGTGGTCACCTTGACGGTCTTTCCCGGCTTGGCCCATCCCCAGAGCCGTGCATCGGTGTCCTGCTGCAGTATCATGTTGTCGCCCAATATGTGGGGAAGCCGCACCTTGGCTTGAAGGGCGGCAACGGAAAAGGCCAGAAGGGTGGCCAAAAGGTATCGTTTCATTTGGACTGTTTCTGAAATATAATTCAAAATATTCGATTTAAGACTGGGGGCAAAGGTACGAAAAATAAAGTTAAAAGTGAAAAATGAAAAGTGAAAAATGTGGATAAAGAAGAAAAATAATGCGAAAAGTGGGCTTTTTCGACAACAGCAGCGGCTTTTTCAACTTTTCTTTTTTTACCTTTTAAATGGCGGCAGCAAATTTTTCACTCTTCACTCTTCACTTTTCGCTTAAACATTTCGTACCTTTGCACCCCATGGGAAGAAGAAAAGAAATCTACAGGGTGACGCTGGCCGGCGGAGCGGTGAACGTTCTGCTGCTGGTAGTGAAATTCGTGGCGGGCATAGCCTGCCACAGCGCCGCCATGGTTGCCGACGCCGTTCATTCGCTCTCCGACTTCATCACCGATGTCATCGTGCTGGTGTTTGTGCATATCAGCGGCAAGCCGCGCGACAAGTCCCACGACTACGGCCACGGCAAATATGAAACCCTGGCCACCACGCTGATTGGCGTGGCCCTGCTGGCGGTGGCCATCGGCATTGTGTATGGCGGACTTGAAAAGATAGTGGCCTGGGCACGCGGCGCACAACTTGTTGCCCCGGGCTTGCCGGCATTGTGGGCGGCCCTGCTGTCGGTGGTGCTGAAAGAGGCCGTCTATCGCTACACCATCAGGGAAAGCCGCCGGCTCAACTCCCCGGCCGTTGCCGCCAATGCCTGGCACCACCGCAGCGACGCCCTGTCGTCCATCGGCACGGCGGTGGGCATCGGCGGAGCCATCTTCCTTGGACAGCGGTGGGCGGTGCTCGACCCCGTGGCCTCCGTAGTGGTGGGCGGGTTTATCATCAAGGTGGCGGCAGGGCTGTTGCTCGGAGGAATCGGCGACCTGATGGAGCAGTCGCTGCCCGACGATGTGGAGCGCGAGATACTCCAGATGGTATCGCAAGTGACGGGCGTTTCCAGCCCCCACGACCTGCGCACCCGCCGCATCGGCAGCCACTACGCCATAGAGCTTCACATCCGCATGGACGGCAACATCACCTTGCGCGAGGCGCACGACAAGGCGTCGGAGGTGGAGGCCCTGTTACGCGACCGCTATGGCGAAGACACCCATGTGGCCGTTCATGTGGAGCCGCTGAAAAGCGAGTAAAACACGAAAATAAGTTTGTTATCGGCCTACTTTTTTTGGTTTATCCGACATTTCTTTACCTGTGGACAGATGGCAGTCGTAGCATGCAAGTATGCCTGCATCATCATTGTAATCTTTCTCATAAGGTTTTTTGTTTGAGAAAGTATTATTTCCCGTTTCTTTTATATTGATAGTATTCGTTCACCAGGCTCCTGTATCCCAACATCTTGAGTTTGTCGTAGCCGGTCCGGAAGTTGGCTTTCCCGTGCTTTCCCGTGCCAAGGAAACGGATGTTTTGTTGCAGGTAATGGTCTATTTCCCTCAGCCCGTCGGTCTGGTTGATGATGGGGAAGAACCACCGCGACCAGTTGAGGGCGTCGTCATCGCCGTTCTCGTAGAATTTCCGGTTGAAGTGGTTGATGAGCCCCTTCATGGCTTTTTCGGGCGACATGTGGTTTTTGTTGCTCCAACGCATCAGCGACTTTGCCCGCCGCTTTATTTTTCCCTTCATCTTCTTTTTCGTCGCCTCTGAAATGTCTATGTCGCGGGCGTGGCATTTAAAGCCCAGGAACTCGTAGGCCTCGTCGGGCCGGAATACCTTCTCCTTGTCGGGGTTCACCTCCAGGCGGTAGCGCCCGAGAAAAGCCGCCATCTGGTCTTTATACTCCCTGAGCGTATCATGGTCGGGGGCAAACATGATGATGTCGTCGGAATAGCGGGCATAGATGGCTCCGGCGGCATGAAAATGCTTGTCAACGTCGCTCAGATAGACATCGGCAAGGAAGGGCGCCGTGGGCGTGCCGGCCATCACGCCGTGGTCTTCAACGATGGTCTCCCCCTTGTAAGCCACGCGCCGGTCGGTGAGCATCCGCTCAAAGAAACCGTAGAGTTGCCGGTCGCCGGCCAGCATGTCCTCGAGCATGGGCAGCAGGAGGTCGATGGAAATGGAGTTGAAATAGTCGTGGATGTCGAGTTTATAGGCCCACATCTCGCGGCCCGCCACGGCACGGTTGATGTTGCGAATGGCGTCGTGGGCCTTCACGCCCCGGCGGAAGGCATAGCAGTTGGGAGCAAACATCCCGTCGTAGTCATAGAGCCTAAAGGCGATGAACTTGAGCATCATCATCTCCTCGGGAGCGAAGCTATAGACCACACGCTTCTTCCCCGTCCCCATTTTGTTGACAATTTTCTTCACGGGGACGCCAAGACCTTCGCCGGCCGCAATCCGTTGCGCCAGCTGAAGATATTGCTCTTGTTCCACAAAACGGTCGGCCTCACGGAACTCGCGCCAGTTGAAACGGCCCTTCATGAGCCGGTAGGCCAGGAACTGCTCCCACGCCCCCTGGCGTGTAAGCTGTGTGATGATGCTTTCCATTGAAAGGAAAAGAAAAAGGGGAATGATTTTGAATCCGCAAAATTGCGGATCACGAGAGGATACCTTGCCTTGTTGCCTGCAAAACATTGTCTTTGGGCAGGGCTGCCTCCATTGCAGGCGCAGCTATGCCGCATCCCCTTTTTCTTGTGCTTCTTAGTTCAGGAACTTGCGGATGCGCTCGATGACATACGCCCGCTCGTTGGGCATCTGGGTGTAGAAGTTGATGTAGGGCAGGCCCAGTTTCTGGGCATACATCCTCGCAATCAGGTACTTCACGTTCTCGTTGTGGCTATGGCCGCTGCCCAGCATCACCACCGCCCTGGGCGCGCCGTTGCTCTCGAGCACAAACGTGTAGGGCTGGCCCCACTCGGCCTTGTAGGCCTGCTCGGGACGCGTGGTGTAGAGCTGGCAGACTTCGCTGACGAAGCCCACCAGGTCGGTCACCTTCACCTTCTCGCGGAAAGTGTAAGAAGGGAACTCGCTCTTCAGGATTTCCCTGAAATAGTCCTCCCACTGGGCGGGCGTCTTCTCAACCTCCACCACGGGAGCGGTAAAACGGAGCTCGGGACACGACGGGCGCTCAGACCGCGCGCTCGGCGTTCCCTCGTCAAGATAATGGTCCTTGGCCAATCCCAACAACTTTAAAAACAACTTCAAAAAATCCATATTTCCAGTTTTTTAAGACTTTATCTTTGAGTAGCTTACAAAGATACGACATTATTTCATATATTCCAAACATTTTGTCAAAAAATTTCATTTCGCCCGCTTTTTCCCGCCTCTCTTTTCCCGCCTCTCTCCGGTTCCCGACAAATTCGCCGGAACATAGGTCAACAAACCCATCCGCTTTTCATGGTTGAGGTTTTGCCCGAATATAGGGACGCAATCGATGGTCCGTATAATAAATACTCCAAAACAGAGAGCAGGTGAACAATTGCCGCCGCCTTTATCATTTTTCATCTATCATTTTTCATTTAGCAAAGCGCCCCCGTTTTGTCAAGATTTTTCATAATTTTTTGAACCCCCAAAAAAGTTTGACCGCAAATTTCAAGGAGAAATCTTCAAGATCTCTCCCCTCAATCTTCAAGATCTCTCCCCGAAATTTGCGGTCAAACCACAGCCTATTTGCAACCCACTGAAACTCAACACGTTACAAAACTGTCAAATTTTCCGCAATTTTGTCAATATTTTTTACCAATTTTTCCCCACTCCGCTACCCATCTCAAAACACCCATCTTCCATGCAAATTTCAAAGTTACTCCCGCTCGGAAATGAAAAGAAAAACAAGTTTTCCTTTTGCATTTTTATAATCAGCTCCCACTCAGACATTGGCAAGCAGAGCTTGCATGTCGCTCGCTTAATCGCTGATTTCCCTCGTTTATTCGTAACTTTGTATAAGTTACTCTCGCTCGGAAATGAAAAGAAAAACAGGTTTTCCTTTTGCATTTCCCTCGCTTATTCGTAACTTTGCCGCATCAAACCCTAAAAGTATCAAGCAATGACAGATCCTAACCTTATACTTAGCGAAGACGGAACAGTCTTAGAAGGCGTCCGTGATAAAAGTATTGAAAAAGTTACAATCCCGGACTCAGTAACAAAAATAGGTAACAGGGCATTTTACGGCTGCACCTCCCTTCAGTCCATCGACATCCCGGACTCAGTAACAGAAATAGGTTACGAGGCATTCCGTGGCTGCACATCCCTTCAGTCCATCGACATAACAGACTCAGTGACAGTAATAGGTGGCGGTGCTTTCGAAAGCACACCATTCTTAAATAATAAGAAAGACGGTGTCATTTACCTTGGAAAATGTCTTTATCAACACAAGGGAAAGATGCCAGAAAACACAAAGATTGTCATCCCCAAAGGTACTGCCTGCATTTGTCTAAAAGCATTCAGCGGCTGCACATCCCTTCAGTCCATCGACATCCCGGACTCAGTAACAGAAATAGGTGAATGGGCATTCTACGGCTGCACATCCCTTCAATCTATCGACATCCCGGACTCAGTAACAAAAATAGGTGACTGGATATTAAGCGGCTGCACATCCCTTCAGTCCATCGACATCCCGGACTCTGTAACAAAAATAGGTGTGTTTGCATTCAGCGGCTGCACCTCCCTTCAGTCCATTGACATCCTGGACACAGTTACACAAATAGGTTTTTCTGCATTCAGCGGCTGCACTTCCCTTCAGTCCATCGACATCCCGGACTCTGTAACAAAAATAGGTCGCTGGGCATTCTGGGGCTGCACCTCCCTTCGGTACGTCAACATCCCGGATTCAGTAACTGAAATAGGTAGCGAGACATTCAAAGGCTGCACCTCCCTTCAGTCCATCGACATCCCGGATTCAGTAACAAAAATAGGTGACTATGCATTCTCCGGC
>JAFVHN010000084.1 GCA_017474515.1 Prevotella sp.
CATGGGCCGGCGCATCTCGGAATTGCTTCGCGACAGCGAGATACAACGCTCGGCCGGCATTATTCCCTATGTGCTGACGGGCGACGAGCGTTACCTTGACCTGCGCGCCTTCCCCGAGGACATCAAGCTGATGGTGTGGGAGCGGCAGGGGCACCGGTGCGCCATCTGCGGCAAGGAGTTCGACATGGAATTCATGGAGGGCGACCACATCACGCCATGGCGCGAGCACGGGCGCACGGTGGCCGAGAACTGCCAGATGCTTTGCAGGGAATGCAACCGGAGGAAAGGGGCGAAATGAAAGGGAATGGGGGAAATAATAAAACCAGCCGCGAGGGGCTGGTTTTATTTTTGTAATTCAAGTTTCACATTCGCTCAACTTCTTGGAGTTACAGGAGTTCAGGAGTTACAGGAGATAAAATGCTTTTAAATGATGAATTCTTAGTTATGAATTATGCACGGCAGCAAAAACTCATAACTCATAACTCAAACTTAATAGTTCTGAAAACTCCCTATTCGTCAGTTTGCAGAGGTTGGAAGTTTTGTCTGAACTCTTGAACTCCTGTAACTCCTGAACTACATCAACTTGAGAAAGTTGAGTTATTAAAGCAATTCCCAAAGGCGTCGGCACCTATGTATTCGGCTCCTTTTGTGTCGGTCCCTATGACGTGGGCTCTTTGGCACCTCTTCCCTTTTACGATGTTTTCACGCTACAGGCGGGATGATTTCAACGTTTTCATGCGTTTTTCCCCCGTTTTTTCCTATAAAGTTTCTTAAAAGTAAGTTTTGAGAAACTTTTTTAATATTATTTAGACACATTATTGATGTTTGTACATATTAAATGTTGTACTTTTGCGCTGAAATTAGAAAAAGCCCCCTCTTATCCCCCCAAAGAGGGGGAGGAAAAGGTGATTATACAAAACGACAAAATATCAAAACGACAAAACAACAAATATGGCAGAAGCTATTGATATCAGAGAACTGAATGTCAGGATAGAGCAGCAAAGTGCTTTTGTGACCAGCCTGACGCATGGTATGGACCAGGTCATCGTGGGCCAGAAACATCTTGTGGACTCCCTGCTCATTGGGTTGCTCAGCGACGGGCACATACTGCTGGAGGGCGTGCCGGGACTGGCCAAGACGCTGGCCATAAAGACGCTGGCCCAGCTGATTGATGCCGATTACAGCCGCATACAGTTCACCCCCGACCTGTTGCCGGCCGACGTGATTGGCACGATGGTGTATTCGCAGAAGGACGAGAATTTCCATGTGAACAAGGGCCCTGTGTTTGCCAACTTCGTGCTTGCCGACGAAATCAACCGCGCCCCGGCAAAGGTGCAAAGCGCGCTGCTGGAGGCCATGCAGGAGCACCAGGTCACCATAGGCAGCGAGACGTTCCGCCTGCCCAGCCCGTTCCTGGTGATGGCCACGCAGAACCCCATTGAGCAGGAGGGCACCTACCAGCTGCCCGAGGCTCAGGTGGACCGTTTCATGCTGAAGGTGGTCATCGACTATCCCTCGCTGGAAGAGGAGAAGAAAATCATCCGCGAGAACATCATGGGCGCTCTTCCCGAGGTGCGGCCCGTCACCACATCGCAGGAAATCCTCGACGCCCGCGCCGTGGTGCGCCAGGTTTATCTTGACGAAAAAATAGAGCAGTACATTGCCGACATCGTGTTTGCCACCCGTTACCCCGACCGCTACGGGCTGAAGGACATGAAGGACCTCATCACCTTCGGCGGCTCTCCGCGCGCCTCCATCAACCTTGCCAAGGCTGCGCGCGCCTACGCCTTTATCAAGCGCCGCGGGTTCGTGGTGCCCGAGGATGTGCGTGCCGTGGCCCACGACGTGCTGCGCCACCGCATCGGACTGAGCTACGAGGCAGAGGCCACCAACGTGACCAGCGAGGAAATCGTCAGCAATATAATAAATAAGGTGGAGGTGCCTTGATAGATGGAGACATCGGAGATTTTAAAGAAAGTAAGGAAAATAGAAATCAAGACGCGGGGCCTGAGCAGCAATATCTTTGCCGGCCAGTACCACTCCGCGTTCAAAGGCCGTGGCATGGCGTTCAGCGAAGTGCGCGAATACCAGTATGGTGACGACGTGCGCGACATCGACTGGAACGTCACGGCCCGCTTCCATAAGCCCTATGTCAAGGTGTTTGAGGAGGAGCGTGAGCTCACCGTGATGCTCCTGATAGACGTTTCGGGCTCGCTCGATTTCGGCACACAGGTCCAGCTCAAGAAGGACCTCGTGACGGAGATTGCTGCCACGCTGGCCTTCAGCGCCATCCAGAACAACGACAAGATAGGAGTGGTGTTCTTCTCCGACAAGGTGGAGAAATATATTCCGCCGAAGAAAGGGCGTAAGCACATCCTCTACATCATCCGCGAGATGCTCGACTTCCATGCCGAGAGCCGTAAGACCGACGTGAAGATGGCCCTGGAGTTCCTCACCGGCGTCATGAAGCGGCGGTGTACCACGTTCCTGCTCAGCGACTTCTATACGCGCGGGGACTTTGAACAGGCCCTCACCATCTGTAACCGCAAGCACGACGTGGTGGCCATTCAAGTCTATGACAAGCGGGCGAAGATGCTGCCCGACGTGGGGTTGATGAAAGTTGTTGACGCCGAGACCGGCCACGAGATGTACATCGACACCAGCAGCAAGAAACTGCGCCGCGCCCACACGCAATATTGGCTCAACCGCCAGCAGGTGTTGCAGGAGGCGTTCAACAAGAGCAACGTTGACCACGTCAGCATTGCCACCGACGACGATTATGTGAAACAGCTGATGATGCTGTTCCAGATGAGGGGGAGGTAATTGAAGGCCCCCCTCTAATCCCCCCTTGGGGGGAAGGGCCCACCCCTAAGACTAACGCCAAAAGAACCAAGATGCGAAAGATATTCTATATATTGCTGATAATCTGTCCGTTGACCGCATTCGCACAAGTGCAGGTTGAGTCAAAGATTGACTCCATGGAAATCTTCATCGGCGAGCAAGCACATTTGTCGGTCAGCGTTTCGGCAAAGCGCGGGCAGGCCATCAGCTTCCCCACAATCCGGCAGTCGGAATATCTCACCCCCGGCGTGGAGGTGCTTGAGGTTTCGGACGCCGACACCTCTTCACTCGACAATGACATGGTGCGGGTGAACAAGGTCTATACGCTGACCTCTTTCGACGAAAAACTCTACTACCTGCCGCCCATGAAGGTGACGGTTGACGGCAAGGGCTATGAAGGTCCGAAGTTGGCGCTGAAAGTGCTCACCGTGCCTGTTGACACACTGCATGCCGACCAGTTCTTCCCTCCGAAGGATGTGCAGGACAATCCCTTCCTGTGGTCGGAGTGGCGGCCGCTGTTCCTGTTGAGCATTGCCCTGCTTGTCTTGTCGTGCCTGATCATCTACTTGTGGAGCAGTCTGAAGGCCAACAAGCCCGTCATACCTCAAATCATCCGCACGCGGCCCCTGCTTCCGCATCAGGCTGCCATGCGCGAGATTGACGACATCAAGAAAGACCGCATGCCTGCCTCTGAAAACCAGAAGGCATACTATACGCGCCTTACCGACACGCTGAGAAAATACATAGAGCGGCGGTTCGGCTTCTCGGCCCTGGAAATGACCAGTGCCGAAATCATTGAACGTCTGCAGCAGGAGCAGAGTGCCGCGAAAATCAATGAGCTGCGCGAGCTGTTCACCACCGCCGACCTGGTGAAATTTGCCAAATACTCCACGCTGCTCAACGAGAACGATGCCAACCTGTTGCATGCCATTGACTTCATCAACGAGACCAAGCAGGAGAACGTGCCCGTGGAAACCGTGAAACCCGTATTGACCGAGGAGGAGCGGAGCAAGAAGCAGTCGCGCATCTTCACCAAGGCTGCCATTGCCGCGAGCATTGTTCTTGGCATCATTATCTGGATGTTCATAGCGTATGAGGTCTATATGCTTCTTTAACAAAACGGAGAACGAATGGAATTTTTAAATAAAGGCTATCTGCTGTTGCTGCTGTTGCTGGTGCCCTATGTGCTTTGGTACCTGCTGTTCCGCAAGAAAACGGAGCCCACCATGCGCATGAGCGACACCTACGCCTACCGCTTCGCGCCGAAGAGTCTGCGTCAGCGGCTTACCTGGCTGCCCGCCTTCCTGCGCATGGCTACGTTTGCCTTCCTCATCCTGGCTTTGGCACGGCCCCAGACCCACAACCATTGGGGAAACAAGGTGACAGAAGGCATCGACATCATGTTGGCCATGGACATTTCTACCAGCATGCTGGCGCAGGACCTGAAACCCAACCGCATGGATGCTGCAAAGGCAGTGGCCTCGGAGTTCATTGCAGGCAGGCCCGACGACAACATCGGCCTTACCATCTTTGCCGGTGAAGCCTTCACGCAATGTCCCATGACCACCGACCACCAGTCATTGCAGAACCTCTTGGTCAATGTGCGCACCGACTTGGCCGAACGTGGCCTCATTGAGGACGGCACAGCCATCGGCATGGGACTGGCCAACGCCGTGAGCCGTCTGAAAGACAGCAAGACCAAGAGCCGCGTGGTCATTCTGCTTACCGACGGCAGCAATAACATGGGCGACATTTCGCCGCTCACTGCCGCTCAGATAGCAAAGAGCTACGGCATAAGGGTATATACCATTGCCGTGGGAAGCAACAAAGTGGCACCATATCCCATGCAGGTGGGAGGAACCATTCAATATGTCAACATGAAGGTTGACGTGGACACCGAGACACTCAGCCAGATAGCAGCAACGTCTGACGGACAGTTCTACCGTGCCACCAACACCTCGGAGTTGAAGCAGATTTACAAAGATATTGACAAACTGGAGAAATCGAGGATGCAGGTGAAACAATACACCAAGCATTATGAGGCGTATCAGGTGTTCGCCCTCATCGCTTTTGTGTGCCTGCTCCTTGAAATCCTGTTGAGAATAACCTGGTTGAGGAGGATTCCCTGATGTTCAGATTTGACAGTTCAACCTATTTATATTTGTTGGCGCTCGTACCAGTGCTATTGCTGATATATGTGGCCGGCTTCAGCCGTCAGCGTAAGAAACTGAAGGCGCTGGGCGACCTTGGCCTGTTGCGGCAGCTCATGCCCGGCATGTCGAAAGTGAGGCCATGGGTGAAGTTTGGCCTGTTGCTGGCTTCGCTGGCACTTGTCATCCTGATGCTCGCCCGCCCGCAGATGGGCACGAAAATATCCAACGAGAAGCGAAACGGCATAGAAACCATGATGGCCTTCGACATCAGTAATTCCATGCGGGCCGAGGACGTGGCCCCGTCGCGTCTCGACAAAAGCAAGATGCTGGTTGAAAACTTGGTTGACAACTTCTCCAACGACAAAGTGGGACTTGTGGTCTTTGCCGGCGATGCCTATATACAGTTGCCCATCACGAGCGACTATGTGTCGGCAAAAATGTTCCTTCGTGACATCTCGCCCGAGCTGATTGCCGCGCAGGGAACCAACATCGGCGATGCCATACACCTGTGTGTGAAAAGTTTCACCGAGCAGGAAAACATGGGCCGCGCCGTCATCGTCATTACCGACGGTGAGGACCATGAGGGCCGGGCCGTGGAGGCTGCCAAGGAAGCCCGCAAGAACGGCATCCGCGTCTATGTGCTCGGCGTGGGCTCGACAAAAGGCTCGCTGGTGCCCGACGGAGAGGGCGGATATTTGAAAGACAACACTGGAAAAGAAGTGATGAGCGCCCTCAACGAAGACATGTGCAAGGAAATCGCCGAGGCCGGTGGGGGAGCATATATTCATGTTGACAACACCAACGTGGCACAGCAGAAACTCGACAACGAACTGGCGAAACTGGAAAAAGGCGAAATCACAAGTGTCGTCTTCAGCGAATACGACGAACAGTTCCAGGCATTCGGCATTCTTGCACTCTTGTTGCTGATTGTAGAAATCTGCGTGTTTGAAAGCAAAAACCCGTTGCTTCGGAATATCAGCATTTTCAGCAGAAAGAAGAAAAAGGATTAGGAAACTATGAAATACCTGAAATATGTCCTCGCTTGTTTGTGCATGCTTGTGGCCATGCCGTCGGCAGCCCAGCAAGAAAGGAAAAACATAAGGGAAGGCAACCGCCTCTACAGGCAGAAACAATATCAGCAGGCCGAGATATTATACCGCAAGGCATTGGCAAATAACAAGTCCAACCCGCAGGCGGCATACAACCTGGCCTGTGCCTTGATGATGCAGCAGAAAGACTCTGCCGCCATTGTGCAATACGAGTCGGCAGCCAAGATGGAGGACAACAAACTGCGTCGGTCGAAGTCTTTCCACAACATCGGTGTTATCTTGCAGGCCCACCGCATGTATGGCGATGCCATCAAGGCATACGAGGAGTCGCTGCGCAACAATCCCAAGGACGACGAAACGCGTTATAACTTGGCTTTGTGCAAGAAGATGAACAAACAGAAACCGCAGCAACAGAAAGAGCAGAAAGAAGAAAAGAAAAACGAAAAACAAGACAATAAGGACAAGCAGGACGAAAAGAAACAGCAGGAGCAAAACTCACAGCAGATGAGCAAGGACAATGCCGAACAACTCCTCAATGCCGCCATTCAGAAAGAGAAGGACACGCAGCAGCGGCTGAAGAAAGCCATGCAGCAGCCCAGAAGGAAAAACTTTGAAAAGAACTGGTAGCACCTGCGACAACATATAACAAACAGTGAACATGTTAAGAACTAAATACATATTGACGATTTGCCTCCTTTTGTGTACATTGGTTGTAGTGGGCCAGAGCCTGGTAGCCAATGCTCCGTCGCGCGTTCAGAACGGTGAGAATTTCCGTCTCACCTTCGTCGTGAACACGCAGGATGCCGATAATTTCCAAATAGGAGAATTGCCCGACGCCTTTGAAATTATCACCGGGCCTTATACATCACGGCAAAGTAGCTTCCAAATGGTCAACGGGCACACCAGCAGCTCTTCTTCCATCACTTTCACATTCATTCTTTGTGCCACAAAAAACGGCACGTTCACCATTCCTGCCGCACATGTCAACGTGGAGGGGAAGAAAGTCTCGTCGTCACCATTGAAAATCACTGTCGTGGGGAACGGCAACGATGCCGATGACTCGCCGAAGATGCACAGAGATGACGACGACCAGCCGCAAATGAGGAAGGCCGGGTCGCCTATCAGCGGAAAGGACTTGTTTATCAAGGTGAGTGCCAATAAGCAAAGGGTTCATGAGCAAGAGCCTGTGTTGCTGACATATAAGGTTTATACGCTGGTGGACCTTACTTATCTCGACGGCAAGATGCCTGACCTCACAGGTTTCCATACGCAGGAGGTGCCTATGCCCCAGCAGAAGTCGTTCCATGTGGAAAACGTGAACGGAAGAAACTATAAATGCGTTACCTGGAGCCAGTATGTCATGTATCCGCAAATGACGGGAAAACTTGAAATTCCAAGCATCACGTTCAATGGCACCGTGGTGCAGAAGAACATGAATGTGGACCCGTTCGAGGAGTTTTTCAACGGCGGCAGCGGCTATGTGGAAGTGAAGCACAGCATCACCGCGCCCGGCCTTACCATCCAGGTGGACCCGCTGCCCGAGCGTCCTGCCAATTTCTCGGGTGGGGTGGGGAAGTTCAACATCTCAGCCCAGATTGACAAACAGGAAATCAAGGCCAACGAACCTTTCACCATCCGCGTGGTAGTGGGTGGCACCGGCAACATGAAGCTGATGAAACAGCCTGTTGTCAATTTCCCCAAGGACTTCGACAAATATGATCCCAAGGTGACCGACAAGACCCAGCTCACCTCGAATGGCGTGGAGGGAAACATGCTCTATGATTTCCTTGCCGTGCCACGCAACAAGGGCACTTACACCATTCCGCCCGTCGAGCTGGTTTATTACGATACCGATGCCAACGCCTACAAGACGTTGAAAACAAAGTCGTTCACCATCAATGTGGAGAAGGGCGACGGCAGTTCCGATAGCTCAGCGTCCTTCACCGATGAGAAGAACCAGGACATCCGGCAGATAAAGACGGGAAAGGCCGGGCTTCACGACATTGGCGACACCTTCTTCGGAAGCCTCGGCTACTGGATTGTGCTCGCCTTGTTGCTCACGGGCTTTATTCTTCTTCTGGTCGTTTTCCGCCATCGTGCCATTGAAAATGCCGACCTGGTGAAAATGCGCGGCAAGCGTGCCAACAAAGTGGCAACCAAACGCCTCAAGCAAGCAAAGAAACTCATGGAGGAAAACCGCCAGAACGAGTTCTACGACGAGGTGCTCCGTGCCTTGTGGGGTTATGCCGGCGACAAGATGAACATTCCCGTGAAAGACCTGACGCACGAGAATATTTACGACAAACTCCATGCCTGCGGCGTGGAAGAAGAAACGGCCAACGACTTCGTGAAGGCCATCGACGAATGTGAATATGAACGCTATGCGCCGGGCGATGCCGCCGGAAATATGTCAAAGACCTACGACACCGCCATGTCGGCCATTATGAAAATCGAGGATGTCATGAACACACGAAAGAAAACCGCCGGCCGTCATTCAGCCGCCCGCAGCCTTCTCTTCCTTCTTCCCCTTCTCGCCACGCTCTTATGGCCGCACGACGCCGTCGCCGCCACCAAGCAAAGTGCCGATGCCGCCTATGGCAAAGGCAATTACCAGCAGGCCATAGCGGGTTATGAGGAATTGCTCAAGAAAGGAGTCTCGGCCGATGTATATTACAATCTTGGCAACGCCTACTACCGTACCGACGACATCGTGCATGCCATCCTCAGTTATGAGAGGGCCTTGTTGCTGAACCCTTCCGACGACGACATCAGGTTCAACCTGCAGATGGCGCGCAGCAAGACCATCGACAAGATAACTCCCGAGAGCGAGTTGTTCTTCTTCACATGGTACCGCTCGCTTGTCAACTTCATGAATGTTGACGGATGGGCACGCACGGCCATCTTCTCCCTCCTCTTCGCCCTGGTGTGCGCATTGCTTTACCTGTTCTCCGACAGGCTGGCATGGCGGAAGTTCGGTTTCTATACCTGCCTGGCCATGCTCCTGCTGTTCCTGTTAAGCAATCTTTTTGCCTCCAACCAGAAGCGGATGCTTGAAAACCGTTCCGGCGCCATCGTCATAGCACCTTCCGTGACCATCAAGAAGACGCCTACGGCCAGCAGTGCCGACCAGGGAGTCATTCATGAGGGCACACGCGTTGACATCACCGACGACACCATGACCGATTGGAAGGGCATCCGGCTGTCGAACGGCACCGAGGGATGGGTGCAGACACAGCAGATAGAGCGCATTTGATGAAGTAGTACTTTGGGGATTAGTTGTTTCACACATTCCATCGGTGACCTCCCCAACCCACAATTCCATTGACGCCCAAACCACCAAACAGTGATGAGCCACATCAACGACATCGACCAGTATCTTTTGTTGCTGCTCAACGGCAGCGACTCCCTGTTCCTTGACAGGCTGATGACATTCCTGACAACTGGCATGACGTGGATTCCACTCTACCTGGCACTGCTCTACATGGTTGTGAAGAACAACGAGACCATGGGCCAGATATTGCTGGCCGCCGGCTGTGCCATTGGCGCCGTGTTGCTGACAGCCTCCGTTGACAATCTCTTGGTGAAACCGCTCGTGGCCCGCCCCCGTCCCTGTAACGAGGTGGCCATCAAGTATATGGTTGACGTCGTCTATCGCCTTTCCGACCGCGACTTCAGCTTCTTTTCCGCCCATGCTGCCAACACTTCCTCGTTGGCGGTGTTCTTTATTTTGCTTGTCCGCCACAAACTGTTCACCATCGCTATGATTGCGTGGTCGCTGGTGAACTGCTACACCCGCCTTTATCTTGGTTTCCACTATCCCTCCGACATTCTCTGCGGACTGTTGTTCGGTTCGTTGGTGGGCTTCGTGGCTTACCTGGTTTATCTGCGTATTTTCAACAAAATCTCTCCCGAGTCCAATTTCGTTTCTTCCCACTATACCAAGACGGGATATGCCATTTCCGACATCGACGTCGTTCTCTCGGTATTGGTTTATATCCTGCTGTTTTGTATTGTTAGTTCTTTGGTAACAAGTCTTTAGACTCAGTTATGAATACTCGCCAAATATCAATCAGCGACTACGACTACTCGTTGCCCGACAGCCGCATTGCGAAGTTCCCCCTTTCTCAGCGCGACCACAGTCGCCTGTTGGTTTACAACAAGGGCACCATTCAGTCGTCGCTGTTCTGCCATCTTCCCGATTTCCTTCCCGAAGGTGCCCTCATGGTTTTCAACAATACGCGCGTCATCCAGGCCCGTCTCTATTTCCATAAGCAGACAGGGGCACTCATTGAGGTGTTCCTGCTTGAACCAGCTCGGCCCGCCGACTATGAACAGGTGTTCCAGACCACCGCGTCGTGTACATGGACCTGCATGGTCGGCAACCTGAAGAAATGGAAAAGCGAGGTGTTGAGGCGCGATTTCGAGGTGGCCGGACAGGTGGTCACCCTTACCGCCACGCGCAGGGAGCCCTCGGGCGAATATTACAAAGTGGAATTTCAATGGAGTACCCCTGCCGACGCTCAAAAGGTTTCTTTTGCCGACATCCTCGAGGCGGCGGGCGAACTGCCCATTCCTCCCTATCTGAACAGGAAGACGCAGGAGAGCGACAAAACAACCTATCAAACCGTCTATAGCCGCATCAAGGGCAGCGTGGCAGCTCCCACCGCAGGACTGCATTTCACCGACGACGTGCTGCGCGCTGTTGACCAGCGCGGCATAGAGCGCGAGGAGGTTACGCTCCACGTAGGGGCCGGCACCTTCAAGCCCGTGAAGAGCGAAACCATTGAGGGCCACGCCATGCACACGGAATACATCTGCGTGAAGAGGCAGACCATTGAGAAGCTCATCCGCCACCAGGCATCAGCCATCGCCGTGGGAACCACCAGCGTAAGAACCCTTGAAAGCCTGTACTACATCGGCCGCAAATTACAGAAGAATGCCGAGGCCGCCGAAGACGAGCTATGCGTCGGCCAGTGGGAGCCTTACGACGACGACGGCCTGGGACACCTTTCGCCCACCAACGCCCTACGCAACATCCTGCAATGGCTCGACCGCAACCATCTGAATGCCCTTCACAGCTTCACGCGCATCATCATTGCTCCGGGCTACGAATACAAGATAGTGAAAATGCTCATCACTAATTTCCACCAGCCCCGCAGCACCCTCCTCCTCTTGGTAAGCGCTTTCCTGAAAGGCGATTGGCGGCGCGTCTATGACTACGCCCTCGCCAACGACTTCCGTTTCCTCAGTTATGGCGACAGCTCGCTGCTAATGCCGTAAAAGAGTGAAAGCCCCCCTCTAATCCCTGCCCCCCTCTAATCCCCCCTGGGGGGAAGATGTTCGGCGGTTTACTCTCCCCTCCTACGGGAGGTGTCAGGGGTGGGCCATTAGCCGAGGGGCCATTTCTAAACTTCTAAACTTCTATACTTCAAATGAAAATAGGTGACAACGTAAGATTTTTGAACGAAGCAGGAGGCGGCCGCGTGGCAGGCTTCCAAGGTAAGAACATTGTGTTGGTGGAAGACGAAGACGGCTTCCAGATTCCCATGATGACCACAGAGGTGGTGGTGGTGGATAACGACGACTACGACCCGCGGCGCGTTGCGGAAAAGAAAGTCGGAGTGCGCACCTCCGGGCACGCGAAAGGTGATGATGAACCGCAATCACACAAACACGAAATCCCCGACCCGCAACACCCCACTTCCCTCCCTCCAGAGGAGCGCAAGGGCGGCGACAGCCTCTCCGTGTTCCTGGCCTTCGTGCCTATCGACATCCGTGAAATCACCCATACGCGCTTCGAGACCTTCCTGGTCAACGACAGCAACTACCATGTGCGATGCTCGCTCCTGGTGGCCGAGGGACATTCGTGGCAGGTGAAATTCCTCGGAGAGGTGGAACCCAACACGAAGGTCTTCGTGGAGGAGTTCGGACGCGAAGACCTGGGAAACATGGAGCACCTGGCCGTGCAGATGATGGCCTACAAACGCCACAAGCCCTTCATGCTCAAAGCTCCCGTGAGCACCGAAATCAAGGTGGACCCCGTGAAGTTCTA
Organism: Prevotella sp.; assembly: GCA_017474515.1. Classification (GTDB taxonomy): domain Bacteria; phylum Bacteroidota; class Bacteroidia; order Bacteroidales; family Bacteroidaceae; genus Prevotella. The sequence continues at coordinate 12,096 of JAFVHN010000084.1, forward strand.
CAAACTCCACACCTTCCGCGAGAACGAGTTCTTTGAGACACCGGCCATGGTCTTCCCTGTTGTTGAGAACGACCGCGTGCCGCGCCCCCTCGTCGTTGACGCCCGCCAGCTGAAAGCTGAGATGTACAGCCACGCCTCAAACGCCCAAAATGCCAACAACCCAGGCGCCCAGACCTCCACCTACGTCAGGCGCTATGCCGACGGCAAGGGAGGTCATCCTTTTGCCAACAAGCACAAGGAAGGCGACGAGCCCGTCGTGGTGGACCTCCATGCCCATGAGCTTTTGGAGACCACCGCCGGCATGTCGGCCTCCGACATCCTCAACCACCAGCTCGACGTGTTCCGCCGCACCCTGGCCGACTATTCCGCAAAGAAAGGCACCCGCATCGTCTTCATCCACGGGAAGGGGGAGGGCGTGCTACGCCGCGCACTCATCCACGAGCTGAAATACAGCTATAAGACCTACACCTATCAAGACGCCTCCTTCCTCGAGTATGGTTATGGTGCCACGCAAGTCACCATTAAATAAAAATCACACCATTTTATCAAAAATCCATCATTAATATCTAATGACCGCATGGGGGTAAAACACTCAAAAATCTTTACATTTTCATGGTTTTTTGAGCATTTTTGTAACGTGTTGATAGTCAGTATGTTTTAAAATAGCCTGGAGTATGACGCCAAATCTCTGGTGTTAATTTGCCAAATCTCTGGTGTTAATTTGCCAAATCATATTTCACTTTTTTGAAGAAAACTCCAGTCCCTTTTAGGAAAGACCTAAAGAAGGACTGGAGTTTTTTTGATGATTTGGTGAAATAAAAGTCGTTGAGCGAGGTTGGAAATCAAGACCCTGCAGGGAGGAAAGAAGAGGATAGCTACGATATGGCTTTACTCCAATGGAGCCTCCAAACGGAAAGCCACTACGTCGTGGCTCCTGACGGTGAGTTTCCGTTCGGTCTTGTCTTTTACGGATGTCTTGCCCTCCTGTTTGTGAGTCCAGAGGTTATAGACTTTATAAACGGTGGTGTTTAGTTTTGTGCTGCGTCCGCTTACTTCGTTGTCGGTGAGGTTGAAGTCCTGCCAGTTCAGCGCGAAGGTGATGTCTTGGCGGGTGGGGTTCAGAATGGTAAAAGCCCAGTTGCCGCTGGCCAATGGCTTGAGCCAGAACTGCAGGCCGTGGCGGTCCATGCAGTGCCATCCCTGTATGCCCAGCGGGTCTTGGTCGATGGCTATCATTTCCCTGTTCATCAAGATGTTGCGCGTTGCCTCACTCATGTTTCGGAGGTCGTTGCCGAGAATGAGCGGACTGGCCATCATGCACCACATGGTGAAGTGTGCGCGGTCCTCGTTCTCCGTCATTCCGTTGCCCACCTCCAGCATGTCGGGGTCGTTCCAATAGCCCGGTGCGGCATATCGGCGCAGGCTGTCGTTAAGGGCGATGCACTGCATGACGCCAAACTGGCTGTATCCGGCCTCGAAGACGCGCAGCGAGTCGAAATTGCACCAAATGTCGGGCGTGGTCCTCCATGAATGTCCAATTTGCCGGGCCCACCTCCAAGGCTTGCTATTGCCCCATTCACACATACTCAGGAAGATGGGGCGCCCGCTTGCCCGCAGGGCATCGCTGATGAGTTGGTATGCGCCTTGCGGGTTCACGTTGGTGGTGTTGCACCAGTCGTATTTCAGATAGTCCACTCCCCATCTCGCATATTGCAGGGCGTCCTGGTATTCGTGGCCCAATGAGCCGGGCATGTTGCCACATGTGCCTGTGCCAGCATCGCTGTAGATGCCGAGTTTCAAGCCCTTTGCATGCACATAGTCGGCCACGGCTTTCATGCCGTTAGGGAATTTCTTCGGGTCCGCCTGGATGAACCCGTCGGTGTCGCGTTGGCCGTGCCAGCAATCGTCAATGTTGATATAAGTGTACCCTGCATCGCGCAGGCCGCTTTCCACCATTGCGTCGGCAATGCCTTTGATGATTTCTTCGGAGATGTTTCCTTGAAACTTGTTCCAAGTGCTCCAGCCCATCTGTGGCGTGTCTGCCAGATGTTCCCATTTTTGTGCTTTTACAGGCATTGCCATCATTGCGAGCATGCCGAAGATGATGGCCGTGGAAATAGTTTTCTTCATAAGGAAATTTAAATTTTACTTTAGTTTCTTTATTTGATACCTCTCTCGTTGAGCGCCTTGCTGTAGCGTGCGGCGTTATCGAGGTGTTCCTGGTAGGTTTTGGCGAAGTTGTGGGTTCCGCTGAAATCCTCCTTTGCGCACATATAGAGGTAGTCGTTCTTCTCGTGGTTGAGCACGGCCTCCAGCGCGGCCACGGTGGGAATTCGTATGGGCCCCGGTGGAAGGCCCTCGTGGCGGTAGGTGTTGTACGGGCTGTCAACGTTGAGCATGTGGTTGTAGATGCGCTTCAGCGTGAAGTCGCCGAGGGCGAATTTCACGGTGGGGTCGGCCTGCAGGGGCATGTTTGTTTTCAGGCGGTTGAGGTACATGCCGGCAATTTTGGGCTTCTCGCCGTCGTTGGCCGTCTCCTCGTCGATGATGCTTGCCAGCGTTGACACCTGCACGGGGGTTAGTCCGCAGGCGCGTGCCTTGGCACGGCGGTCGTCGTTCCAGTAGCGGTCGTACTCTTTTTTCATGCGTTTCAGGAATTTCTCCATGCTCACGTCCCAGAAGATGTCGTAGGTGTTGGGAATGAACATGGCAGCAATGGTGACGGTGTCGAAGCCGAGGGCCTGGCACGCCTGCTGGTCGGTGAGCGTGCGGCAGACGGTGGCGCTGTCAAGTTTTAGCTTTCGGCTGACGGCGGCTGCCAGCTTGTCGAGCGTCCTCACCGACGGTATGGTGAGGTTCATGGGCGACTGCACGCCGTTTTTCATACGGCGGAACAGGGTCATGGTGCTCAGTCGCGGCTCCACGGCATAGCATCCCGGCCTCACGCGGTCGCGGTATGACGTGTGGCGCATCAGGGTTGAGAAGCCCGTCATGCCGTGGCTGGTGCCCAGCGGCTGCAGTTTGGCGAGCACGCTGTCGGGTGTGTCGTCGTCGTCGATGAACACAAACTGTTTCTTGTCGGAATTGGCAAAGGCGGAGAAGAAATAGAACCATACGAGGCCGCCGATGGCGAGCAGGCAGACCAGTGCCACCGCCCCGTATTTCTTTGAAGTGAACATTTTTTTCATTTTGCAGTATTGTTAATTTGGGTGCAAAGGTACGAATAATAAGTGAAAAGTGAAGAGTGAAGAGTGAAGAATTTGCTGCCGCCATTTAAAAGGTGAAAAATTGAAAAGTTGAAAAAAGCTGCCGCAGTAAATAAAAAATCATAATTTGGAACTCATAACTAAAATGCTTTGTCATTTGTCATTTATCATTGAGCAAAGCGAAATTCCTCCTAAACTCCTAAACTACAAAAGTGAAGAGTGAAGAAAAAAGCATTTTTTTCACTCATCACTCTTTACTTTTCACTTTATTTTATTACCTTTGCAGCGTTTTTATAGCAAAAGGAAAGAAAAATGAGAAAATTATATGTTTTTGGCTGTTTGTTGTCATTGTTGTTTGCCATGGCTGCATGCAACGACTATGAAACCTACGCCGAGCAGAAAGAGAAGGAAAACAACGCCATCAGCCAGTTTATCAAAAACCACTCCATCAAGGTGATTACCGAGAGCGAGTTCCGCGAAAAGTCTTATACCACCGATGTCAACGCCAATGAGTATGTGCTCATCAACAGCAGCGGCGTGTATATGCAGATAGTGCGGAAAGGTTGCGGCACACAGCTGAGAGACGGCGAGACGGCTACCGTGCTCTGCCGCTTTGAAGAGCGCAACGTGTTCACCGACACGCTGACGCTGTCGAACAAGGTGCTGGCCTTCACGGGCATGGTTGACAAAATGTACGTCACGCGCTCGAGCGACAGCTATTCAGCCCTGTTCTACAGCAAAGAAGAAAGCGTGATGTATTATGTATATGGTTATTCCGACGTGCCCTCGGCGTGGCTGACACCATTGAACTACATCAACCTGGGCCGTCCGTCGAACGAGAATGAGGAGATAGCACGGGTGAAGCTGATTGTGCCCAGTTCGCAAGGCACATACAATGCCGTGACCAACGTGGTGCCCTATTTCTACGATATCACTTATGAACGAGGGCTGTAAAAGTCCCTCCAATTTCCCAAATGACAAAATACCCTATTTATGACATTGATAAAATCTATTTCCGGCATACGCGGTACCATTGGCGGCGCCACAGGCGACACGCTTAATCCGCTTGACATTGTGAAATTTGTTACGGCCTACGCCACGTTTATACGTCGCGGCGGGAAATCGTCGTCGCGCCAGATTGTGGTGGGACGCGACGGCCGCATCTCAGGACAGATGGTGCGACAGGTGGTGTGCGGCACACTCCTTGGAATGGGCTACGACGTCCTCGACATCGGCTATGCCACAACACCGACCACCGAGCTGGCTGTCACCATGAGCCAGTCGGCCGGCGGCATCATCATTACTGCCTCTCACAATCCCAAGCAGTGGAATGCCCTCAAGTTGCTCAACAACGAGGGTGAATTTCTCACCGCCGCCGACGGCAAGGAGGTGCTCGCCATTGCCGAGGCGGAAGATTTTGAGTATGCCGACGTTGACCATCTGGGCGTTTACCGCCAGGACAACAGTTTCGACGAACGCCATGTGGAAAGCGTCATGAACCTGAAAATGGTGGATGCCGACGCTGTAAGGAAGGCAGCGTTCACCGTCTGCGTGGACACCATCAACAGCGTGGGAGGCATCATCCTGCCGAAGCTGTTTGAACGGCTGGGGGTGAAGGCCACTTTCCTCAACCAGGAGGTGACGGGCAATTTCAGCCATAATCCTGAGCCGTTGGAAAAGAACTTGAAGGGCATTATGGACGAAATGCGTTCGGGACGCTACGACCTTGGAATCGTGGTTGACCCCGACGTGGACCGTTTGGCCTTCATCTGCGAAGACGGCAGGATGTTCGGCGAAGAATATACATTGGTGAGCGTGGCCGACTATGTGCTCTCGTGCCTTGCCTCACAGGGCGGCAACATGGCGATGAACACTGTCAGCAACCTCAGTTCCACCCGTGCCCTGCGCGATGTCACAGAGAAATACGGCGGCACTTATAGCGCTGCCGCCGTGGGTGAGGTGAACGTGACCACAAAGATGAAAGAAGTGGGTGCAGTCATCGGAGGCGAAGGCAACGGCGGCGTAATCTTCCCCGAAAGCCATTACGGGCGCGACGCATTGGTGGGAATAGCACTGTTCCTGTCGTCGCTCGCCAAGAAAGGATGCAAGGTGAGCCAGCTCAGGGCAACCTTCCCTGAATATTTCATTGCCAAAAACCGCATCGACCTTACTCCCTCTACCGACGTGGATGCCATTTTGGAAAAGGTAAAGGCCATGTACAAAGGTACTTCCGTTGATTATGAAGGCCGGCAGGCGGCAGTGGCTGTCAACGATATTGACGGCGTGAAGATTGATTTTCCCGACTGCTGGGTGCACCTGCGCAAGTCGAACACCGAGCCCATCATCCGCGTGTATAGCGAAGCCGCCACCATGGAAGAGGCAGACCTTTTGGGAAAGAAAATCATGCAGGTGGTCTATGACATGCAAACAACAGGAAGCCGCGCAGGATGAAGAATCAGTGGAAAACGCTCATCCTTCTTGCGGCAACATTGGTTGCGGTGTTGCTCTACGCCTCACTTGCCAAGGAAGAAATTAGAATTGACACGCGGATAACGAAAGTCAATATCAAAGAGCTTTTAAAACCCCGCCCCGCAGGAAACGATTCTGCCGGGGTGGGGTTGTCGGCTGAAAAATGGAAGGCAGACAGCATCAAGGCCGCGCGGCAACATCCCGACACCACTCACCAGCGCGTTCTCTTCTTCGGCGATTCTATGCTTGAGGGACTGACAAGGCGGCTGGTGGACTATACCGAGGCCAACGGGCACGAGCTTCATACCGTGGTGTGGTACAGCTCTTCGTCGAAACTATGGGCGGAAACCGACACATTGCAGTATTTTATGCGAAAGGTTGATCCCACTTATATCATTGTCTGCCTTTGCGGAAATGAGCTGTTTGTGAACGATTTGGACCAGCGCGACAAATACATTAAGACCATTCTCGGGAAAATCGGCGACATTCCATACGTGTGGGTGAGCCCTCCCAACTGGAAGGAAGACACGGGCATCAACGATGTCATCATACGCAATGTGGGCAAGGACCGCTATTTCGACAGCCGTTACCTGAAACTGGAACGCGGCAAGGACCATGCCCATCCCACATTCTCGGCAGCCGCCATTTGGGCCGACACCATCGCAGCATGGCTGAGGAGTCCGCAAACGGCCCATCCCATCAAACTTGACACCCCGGTGGAGAAAGCCAAGCATCCCGATGTCACGCTGCTCATGCCATACCGGCAGTAACCAATAGATTAAATACTTAGCCGTTGCAACTGAATAACATTCTTTCCAACCTGGGCGATTTCCTAGCCACGCCGGGTGAAGCCTTGCAGTTCTGCTCATTGCAGTTCCTGGCGGTGTTTGTCTTCTTCTTTGCTGGCTATTTGCTCATTGGTCAGCGCCGCCGCACGGCCATGATGGTTTATGTGGTGGCTTTCAGCCTGTTTTTCGCCTACAAGGCCAACGGCATCTATATGTTGTTATTGCCTGTCACCACCATCTTGTCGTGGCAACTCACGAGAACCATTTGCCAGAGCGAGGAACGCCGTTGGCGGCGGTTGTGGCTAACGGCGGCCATCGTTTGCGACCTGTTGCCCCTTCTTTATTTCAAGTACACCAATTTCTTTATACAATCGCTCGGCGCATTGCTTGAAAGCAACTTCGCCGTCCAGCATATCGTTTTGCCCGTTGGCATTTCGTTCTACACCTTCCAGGCCATCAGCTATTCCGTTGACGTTTATCGCGGAAAGTTTCGCGAGGAGGTGTCGCTGCTCGAATATGCTTTCTTCCTCACCTTCTTTCCTTTGCTTTTTGCAGGCCCTATCACCCGGGCAGGCACATTGCTCACGCAACTCAAAGACAAACATCACCTCATCCTTCAGCGCACCGTCTATGCCGGTTTGTGGCTTATCATGCTGGGCTTGCTAAAGAAAGGACTGGTGGCCGACTACATCTCTCAGTACAACAATTGGATTTTTGAAGACCCGGCGGGATTTAGCGGCTTTGAGGATTTTATCGGGCTTTTGGGCTATGCCATGCAGATATATCTTGATTTTTCGGGTTATAGCGACATCAGCATCGGCCTGGCCGCCCTCATGGGTTTCCGCCTGAAAGAGAATTTTGCTTATCCCTATCAGTCGCTCAACGTCACCGAGTTCTGGCGCCGTTGGCACATTGCCCTTTCCACTTGGTTCCGCGATTATTTCTATATTCCCCTCGGAGGCAACCGCGTAAGCCGTCCTCGCCATCTGCTCAACATTTTCCTTACCATGGTGGTGGCCGGATTGTGGCACGGCGCGTCGTGGATGTATGTGGCGTGGGGAGCCATGCACGGCATTGCACAGGTGGTTCACAAGTTGTCGAAACCCTTGCTCGACCGCATTCCCAACACCCTTCCTGTCAGGGTGTTGTCGTGCGCTCTGCTCCATGTGTTTCTGCTTTTCACATGGGTGTTCTTCCGTTCCCCCGACCTGCCCACGGCCTTTTCGTTGATGAACCGCATTTTCACCGATTTCGACCTTGCTTACGCCGGGCCATTCTTTGCCGCACGTCCCCTCTATTCCCTGTTCCTCATCATCAGCTATAGCCTTTTGTTTGTGCATCAGCGCACCTACAGGCTGCTTGAGCGCATGTTCATCGAGTCGCCTTGGATGATGAAATTCATACTTTTCCTCGTCACCGTCCAGTTGCTGATGAACTTTAGCACGGGTAGCATCCAGCCCTTCATTTATTCCCAGTTCTGAAATAATAGGTACAGTGAACAGTTAAAAGTGAAACATTTGCTGCCCCATCACTATCGCCTGAACTCCCGAAATCCTCATTCCAAATTCAAAAGAGATGCCCATTTCATTTTTCCGCCCCCTTTTTCGCCTCCTCGCTTTGTCATTTATCATTTGTCATTTATCATTTAGCGAAGCGCTTGCCCGGTCGTTCATTGCTGCCGACCATCCGCTCCTTTCATACGTGGGGCGCACCAGTCATGCCAACCCCCGGGCCGTGGCCTTTTCTTATCCCGGCGTTCAGATACATGCCGTTTTCCAAGGCACCAGCGTGGCCATGAAGGCCAAACCGGGCAGTGGTTTCTTCATGGTGGAGCTCGACAACATGGCACCCTTCAAGGTGGAGTCGGTAAAAGGCGACTCTATAGTGAAGATTTCCTCCGGACTTTCTGCCGAACATGCTCACCGACTGACGGTTACCTATATTAATGAAGGCCTGCTTATGAAGCCCGTCTTCTATGGTTTCCTCCTTGACGATGGTTGCGATTTACAAGAAAAACCTCAATTGCCCACCAGGAGCATCGAGTTTGTGGGAAACAGTATAACTTGCGGACTGGGCAACGAAGGCAGCGAGGCCGACAAAAAACATTCCTACGCCCTACAAAACCAGTATTACACCTATGCCGCCATAGCCAGCCGCGAGCTGAATGCACAATGCTGGGTGGTGGCACGTAGCGGCATGGGCATCTATCGCAACACCTTAGGAAATCCCAAAGGTGATGCCGACAACATGCAGGCGTATTATCCTTTCACGTTGTTTGGCACCAGCGGCGAACGATGGGATTTCAGCCGTAATACGCCCGACGTGGTGTGTGTCAACCTCGGCACCAACGACACCACGAACCCTTCCTACGACGTGTCGTTGCTCAGTGCGGCCTACGTTAAATTCATCCGCACCCTGCGCTCCCATTATCCCGAGGCAAAGATTGTGTTGCTCACCGGCACCATGGTGCGCGGACGCCGTCTCCAAGACATTCAGACGGCCCAGCAGGATGCTATCGCATTGTTGAAGAAAGAAGGTGAACAACAGGTGTTTAGGTTCGACTTCACGCCCGACGACGGCAGTCTGGGCTATGGCATGTTCAAGCATCCCAACGTGGCACGCAACCGCGTCATGGCCGAAGAGCTGGTGCCCTTCCTCCGCAACTTGATGGGGTGGTAACACATTCTTTTTAAAATTCGAATCAGTCCTGAACTCCATAAGTGAAAAGAGAGAACAATCACTTGCCTGCTTTATCACTTATCATTTAGCAAAGCGCAGCGCTCTCTTTTGTCAAGATTTTTCATTGTTTTTTGGATACCCCAAGAGGTTTGACCGCAAATTTCGGGGAGAGATCTTCAAGATTGAGAGAAGAAATCTTCAAGATTTCTCCCCGAAATTTGCGGTCAAACTTGAAATGATTTTCAAGCCGTTGAAATTCAACGACTTACAAAAATGACACGATAACGGCCTGTTTTGTCAAATATTTTTACCGATTTGACCCTTGCCGTTATCCGTCACAAAATTAAAAAAAGATGAAGGTTTAAAACATGCGAAAAAAGTTCTCTCTGATAACTTTCTAATGACCTATTTGTTCGATGAACGCGGAACCGATATTGATGAGCAACTTCACCATGAAGAAGATGAGCGTGCAGAGCACTACCAGCACCGCCGCGCTCCACGCCGCCTTTTTGTTCACCGTGCGGATGGTGGCTTCGTCGCCATCGACGAAGCCTTTGATGAGGTTCATGTTTTGCCGGTTGCTCTTGTGTAACACGTCGATGACATCGCCGATATAAAAAGGTATCATTCCCAAAAGGATGTCGCGCAACGTGTTGTTGATGATGGCCAGGGTGAGGGGCAACGACCGCACCTTCAGCATGCTGAACGCTATATAGGCCACCGACACCACTCCCGCCACGGCATCGCCGATGCCCCCGGGGATGGCAAAGCCCAGGGCGGCGTCGATGTAGTACTTGTCCATCACGTCCGCAATCTCTTGCAGCCATTTGTAGGAACGGCTCTTCTCCAGCCGCTGGTTCATCAATTCACGATTCATCGGCGGCAAAGTTACGAAAAGTCGAGCGCAGAACAAAACAAATTCATTTGTTTTTTATGCCGAGACGTAGTAATTAGTGAAAATCGCGTCAAGGAGACCCCCTGCCGTTCTATCGAATTTTCAATAGATTATCGTGGAAATCCATCATCGTCGTGAAAGCGGTGAACAGGTCATAGCCGATGGCACCGTCGAGATTCATCATCTTGAGCGACAACGACAACAATGGCGGCAGGTTACCGAAGTTGACGGGAAAGGTCTTCCCGCCGATTTCTGCCTCCATGGCGAAAATGGGCGTGGCGAAATGGCCCGTCATTGGGTTGAAGTCATCTCGTATTTCAAAAGCGGTTTCCCCCGCGGTCAGTGAGTCGTCGATATAGGAAATTTTCGCCCCTGTGTCGAGGGCCATCTTCACCGTTTTTCCCTTTACGTTTAAAAGGATACACACGGCTCCCCTTTGGCCGCGGAGGATAGGTGTGGAGGAATCATGCTCAAATGGAATGGGTTTCGAGCTGAACGTCACCAGCCCTTGCCGGTAATCGGTGAGGATGCAGAAATCGGCCAGAACATCCATTCCCATAAGCACGTCGATGTCGTAGCCCATCATCGAGGAAATGTCGTTGATGTCGTTCCCTATGAAGGAAGTCAGACACCCGTACTCCTTTCCCATGAAGAGGAAAACGTCTTGCCTGCCTATTGTAACGGGGCTTCCGGTATCGACCAGCACCTTCGTGCCGTCAAAGGAGAAGATTAAATGGCCGTCGTATAAATCAGTTGTAAACGATGTGCACATAATACAATGTTCGGTCAATGGAGATAAGCGCCTGCAAATGTACAAAAAATATTGACACGACCATGTAAATGTCATAAAAAAGTATTACCTTTACATCAATCAAAAAGACAATATCGGATAAAAAAGCATTAAGAGCAATAGAATGGAAGAAAACAAAAAGAAGCGCGTATTTGTTGATATGGACAATGTGCTGGTGGATTTTCCATCAGGGCTGGCGCAGATTAGCGAAGAGGACAAGAAAAAATATGAAGGCCGGTTGGACGAGGTGCCAGAGTTGTTCAGCCTGATGAAACCCATGCCCGGGGCCATAGATGCCGTCCATCGCCTTCAGGAACATTATGACCTTTTCATTCTTTCCACGGCGCCGTGGAAGAATCCGTCGGCATGGTCCGACAAGCTGAAGTGGGTGAACCGCTACCTCGAGGACGTGTTCTATAAGCGCATGGTCATTACACACCGAAAAGACCTGTGCCTGGGCGATTATCTGATAGATGACCGCGGCAAAAATGGCACCAGCGAGTTCGTGGGCGAGTGGATTGAGTTCGGCTCCGAGAAATTCCCCGATTGGGAGAGCGTGCTCGCTTATCTCGGGGTGTGAAGAGTGAGCCCCCCTCTAATCCCCCCTTGGGGGGAAGACGTACGGCCAAAAGGCTCCCTCTCCTTACGGGAGGGGCCGAGGGTGGGCTATGAACGTAAATTTTTCTGCCGCCATTCAAAAGGTGAATAATAGAAAAAGGCTGCGCTATCCCCCGCCTCATGTAGGGACGTGATGTATCACGTCAGCAAGTGAAGAGTGAAAAATGCCGAAGGTGTCGCGAGCGAATGAACGAGGAAATAAAATTGAATTAAGGATAATTCGTTTCAAGACCAAGGGCGCTGTTTTTTGAAACGAATTGATTTTAATTATGTCTTAATAGAATTAGAATTAAGGATAATTCGTTTCAGATATCAAGTCGGAATATGTTCCGTTTTAATGCCATTTGGCTTGAGGAAATCTAATTGTTTTTTATTCCCTGGGTTCCTCAACATTTCCTTCAAACACAAATGTAGCCGGCCCCGTTAAATAGACGTGGTTGTCGGCTTCGCGCCATTCGACGTCGAGGGTGCCGCCGTCCATGACGATGCGGCTTTTACGGCCGGTGCGTCCCGTTTTAAATGCCGCCACCGCCGCGGCACATGCCCCTGTTCCGCAGGCCATGGTGATGCCGCTTCCACGTTCCCAAACGCGTACGCGGATGCCGTCGGGCCGCAATTCGGCAAACTCAATGTTGGCGCGTTCGGGGAAAGCGGGGTGGCGTTCCAACTCGCGGCCCATTGTTTCCACTTCGTCAACGTTGTCGGTAAAGATGACGAAGTGGGGGTTGCCCATGCTTACGAAAAAGCCATTTGGCAAGGACTCATTGCCGGGAATGAAAAACCGCCTGTCGGAGAACTCCGGCTCACCCATGTCAACCGTTACGGAGGCCACCTTGCCATTGTCATTCGGCAACAGGTGTAAGTCCAGAATTTTCATCCCCGACCTCGTGAGCAACCGTACGCGGGTTTGTCGCGTAAGTCCTTTCTCATAAACATATTTCCCAATGCATCGGCAGGCATTACCGCACATCATGGCTTCCGAGCCGTCGGCGTTGAAAATGCGCATGGTGAAATCCGCCTCGGGACTCCGCCCTATGAGCACAAGGCCGTCGGATCCGATGCCCTTGCGCCGGTCGCTCCAGGCGCGGGACGCCGAAGCAGGGTCGGTTATATTATTATATAAGGTGTCAACATAGATGTAGTCGTTGCCGGCACCGTGCATCTTTGTGAAATGTATTGTCCTTGACATATTGCACCGTTATTCTTTTTTTCGTGCAAAGTTAACTATTTTATTGTAATATGCAAGAATAGCAAGGTCGGCTTTTTACTCTTCTTGTCGGTTCATTTGTCGAAAATAATCATGCGGTTTTCGTAATAATTCGCATGGATTATGGTTTGTTGACTGATAAATCATCACATAATTTAAAAAATACCCACCTACAGGCATTATATTTCGACTTTTTTATGTAAATTTGCATAAGTTACTGCGTCTCGGCATAAAAAACAAAGGATTTGTTTTGTTCTGCGCTCGACTTTTTGTATCTTTGCAAGCAGAAAAAGCGTATTGGCCAATGTGCCATGTTCTTGGCTGACGTGGCTATAGATTATAATGTACAAGCAGGAAACGATTACGCCCTACGCCGACGGGCAAGAGAAAGCCCGGCAGGTGGAGGAGATGTTTGACAACATTGCAGGCACCTACGACAAGCTGAACCACCGGCTGTCGTGGGACATCGACAAGCGCTGGCGTCGCAAGGCCATAGCGCAACTGTCGCCTTTTCATCCCCGCCGGTTGCTTGACGTGGCCACCGGAACAGGCGATTTTGCCATCCTCTCGGCCATGATGCTGGAGCCGCAAAGTGTGCTGGGCATTGACCTCTCGGAGGGCATGATGGAAGTGGGACGCAGGAAGGTGGAGGAGCGCGGCCTGTCGAAGGTCATCTCGTTTGTGCGTGAGGACTGCACTAAGATGTCGCTCCCCGACAACGCCTTCGACGCGGTGACGGCGGCTTTCGGCATTCGCAATTTCCAGGACCTGGACAGCGGCTTGCGCGAAATGTGCCGCGTGCTGAAGCCCGGCGGGCATCTCAGCATTGTGGAGCTTACGCGGCCCGTGGCATTCCCCATGAAGCAGCTGTTCTGGCTCTACAGCCACACGTTGCTGCCCATCTATGGCAAGCTGGTGTCGAAAGACAAGAGCGCCTATCGCTACCTTATCGCCACTATCGAGGCTTTCCCGCAGGGCGAGGAAATGGTGGCCATTATGAAACGGGCGGGGTTTGCCGAGGCTTCTTTCAAGAGGCTGACCTTCGGCATCTGCACCATGTATATGGCTGAAAAGTGAAAAAGAAGTACTCTTTTCAACGATGATTTATGATTTATGAATTATGCGCGACGCCATAACTCTTAACTAAGAACTCATAATTTAAAAAGCCTTTTAACTCCTGAACACCAAAAATATACAATATGGACAAATATGGACTTATAGGTCACCCGCTGGGGCACAGTTTCTCAATCAGCTACTTCAACGAGAAGTTCCAGAATGAGAACATTGATGCCGAGTACCTGAATTTTGACATCCCGAGCATTGACGGCTTGTTTGAGGTGCTGGCGCTGAACCCTGAGCTGAAGGGTCTCAACGTCACTATTCCCTATAAGGAAAAGGTGCTCAGCTTCCTCGACAGCATCAGTCCCGAGGCCAGGGCCATTGGGGCGGTGAACGTCATACGCGTGGACCATAAGGGCAGCGACGTGAGGCTGAAAGGCTTCAACAGCGATGTCATTGGCTTCACCAAGAGCATTGAGCCCATGTTGGAGAAATGCCACAAGAAGGCGCTGATACTGGGCACGGGGGGCGCGTCGAAGGCCGTGGATTTCGGACTGAGGTCGATAGGCTTGGAAACGGTGTTCGTGAGCAGGTATGAGCGGCCGGGGACCATTCAGTATGGCAGTGTGACGGCCGAGGTGGTGAAGGAGTATAACGTCATTGTGAACTGCACGCCCGTTGGCATGTTTCCCCGTACCGACCAGTGTCCGCAACTGCCATACGAGGCGCTCGACGAGCATAACATCCTCTACGACCTCCTTTATAATCCCGACGAAACGTTGTTTATGTACAAAGGGCGAAAGCAGGGGGCTACGGTGAAAAACGGGCTTGAAATGTTGCTGCTACAGGCATTTGCAAGCTGGGAATTCTGGAACGGGAAAGAATGAATTGGTAATTATGATTTATGAGTTTAGTTTCCTTCACAAGCGCTCATACATCTAATTCCCAAACAACCAATCTTTTAAATGTCCAAACATCTAAAATTTTATGACCAATAAAGGCTGTTCTCCCACCGTCATCATGCTGGCAGTATTGTTGTTGTCGTTGTTTCTTTCAGCCGGCTTTTCCAGCATCGACAAGTGGAATATGGGTTACTGGCAGGTGCTTGGCTTGTTGCTGGGCATCACGGTGGTAATTTTCGGCCTTTGGTATTTTTGGAAGAAAAAGATTGGCAATCCCACTCTTGCCCAGCAAGATGCGACTTTTTTGGAAAAGCAGGAACAGGTTACCGGCAACGGAACGAAAAAGACGTCCGACTTTAACAAGAAATTGCCGTCGTTCCTGTTCGAGAAATTATTGCTGGGGCTTTTGTTCTGGGTTGTCATCCTTTGTGCCATCGTGTCGTGCGAATACACATGGATGGGAGAAGATGCCGATACGGAAATTCATCAGACAACTTGGAATGCCAGTAATATTCCATTGCCACACCTGAAAGACGGACGGCAGTATGTGTCGAACCCCGACAGCGTCATCAGCCAGCAAACGGTTGACTCCATGAATGTTGTGTTGTGGAAGCTCGACAAGGAGGTGGGGGTGGAGTCGGCCGTCATCATTGTCAACCATATTGAAAACCAGGATGCTTTCCGAATGGCGCAAGATGTTGGCAATATGTATGGCGTGGGAAATAAGGAGTCGAACCGCGGACTGGTTATCGTGGTGGCATACGAGGACCATAAATATTTTATCGCTCCTGGCCGAGGACTGGAAAAACATCTTACAGATGCCGATTGCAGCCAGTTGGCCAGGCATTATCTGACCCCATTCCTTAAGCAGTATAATCCTGATGGAGGAATGCTGAAACTTGTGGAGGCCACTTATCTGCTGGCCAAGGAACGGCGGTTGCTTGACGAGCCTACGGAAGAAGAACTCCTGGCCGGAGCAAGGCAAGAAGAGGAGAGTGGGCCAGAGTCCATCACCCTGGGATTGCTAACCATCTGGATTATTCTCTATGCCATCCTGAACGGCAAGTATGAATGGTTGCAGTTTAATTCGTCGTCAGGTACCGGGTATACGGGATTTGGCCGTTCGCGAATGGGCGGCGGTTCCTCGTCGTGGGGCTCTACAGGCTTCGGCAGGGGCGGTTTTGGCGGCGGCTTTGGTGGCGGAGGTTTCAGCGGCGGCTACGGCGGCGGAAGCTTCGGTGGCGGAGGTGCCGGCGGCGGTTGGTAAGCTGTTTTTAAATTGTTTGGAATAATCATTATTAATCACTAAAAATAAGAAAGTTATGAAAAAAGGTACATGGTTAATTGCTATCGTGGCCGTTGTTGCTCTTTATGCCATTAGCGCATACAACGGAATGGTGGGAGTGCAGGAAGAAGCCACCAAGTCGTGGGCAAATGTGCAGAGCGCCTACCAGCGGCGTGCAGACCTTATTCCCAATCTTGTGGAAACAGTGAAAGGGTATGCCAAACATGAGGAAGAAACATTCAAGGGCGTGGTTGAGGCCAGGGCAAAAGCCACTCAGATTACTGTTGACCCGGAGAACCTGACTCCTGAGAAATTGCAGGAGTATCAGAAGGCTCAAGGCGAACTGGGTGCAGCACTTGGAAAACTAATTGCCGTCCAGGAGAACTATCCCGAACTGAAAGCCAACGAGAATTTCAAGGACCTACAGGTGCAGCTGGAAGGAACTGAAAACCGCATTAACGAGGCCAGGAACAAATTCAACGACAAGGTTCAGGAATATAACATCACCATTCGCCAGTTCCCCAAGAACATTGTTGCCAATATCTTCGGTTTCAAGAAGATGGAGAAGTTTGAGGCCGATGCCGATGCACAGAATGCACCCAAGGTGAAATTCTGATTCCTGATGATGGACAACAGGTATATGATGCGTGGCGTGAGTGCTGCCAAGGAAGATGTGCACAACGCCATCAAAAACATCGACAAGGGGTTGTTTCCCAAGGCTTTCTGCAAAATCATTCCCGACATTCTTGGTGGCGACCCCGACTATTGCAACATCATGCATGCCGACGGAGCTGGAACAAAATCCAGCCTCGCTTACATGTATTGGAAGGAAACGGGCGACCTGAGCGTATGGAAAGGAATTGCCCAGGATGCCATCGTAATGAACACCGACGACCTGCTTTGCGTGGGAGCCGTTGACAACATTTTGGTAAGCAGCACCATCGGGCGCAACAAGAACCTTGTGCCGGGTGAGGTGATTGCCGCCATCATCAACGGCACCGATGAACTGCTTTCGCAAATGAGGGAGATGGGCATCGGCATTTATCCCACGGGTGGGGAAACGGCCGACGTGGGCGACTTGGTGAGAACCATCATTGTAGATAGCACCGTGACGTGCAGGATGAAACGCGAGGATGTCATCAATAATGCCAACATCCGGCCCGGTGATGTCATCGTGGGTTTGAGTTCGTCGGGGCAGGCAACCTATGAAAGCTGCTATAACGGCGGAATGGGAAGCAATGGACTGACCTCTGCAAGGCACGATGTGTTTGCAAAATATCTTGCCGAAAAGTTTCCCGAAAGTTATGACCATGCCGTTCCGCAGGAACTTGTCTATAGTGGCTTGTTTCGGTTGCAAGATGAAGTGGAAGGCACCGGCCGCAATACCGGGCAACTTGTGTTGTCGCCAACGCGCACCTATGCTCCGGTCATTAAAAAGATGCTCGACCTCTACCGCCGCGACATTCACGGCATGGTGCATTGCACGGGCGGCGCTCAGACAAAAGTGCTGCATTTCGTGAATGAAAACTGCAAGGTGGTGAAAGACAACATGTTCGCTGTTCCGCCTCTCTTCATGATGATACAGCAATGCTCCAAAACCGATTGGAAGGAAATGTACCAAGTGTTTAACATGGGGCACCGGATGGAACTGTATGTCGCTCCCGAAACAGCCCCTCTTCTCATTGCCATCAGCAAAGAATTCAACATCGATGCGCAGGTGGTGGGACATGTGGAGGAAGGTCCCCGCTCGCTGACCATCGTGAGCGAGTATGGACAATTCTATTATGAATAATCACTATCGACAAACCATTTCAGCATGGCAGAAAACAACAGCATATTGGAGAAACTCGACGGCTTGGAGGCTCGTTTTGAAGAAGTTTCGACACTGATAACCGACCCCGAAGTCATTACCGACCAACAGCGGTTCGTGAAGTTGACGAAAGAATACAAAGACCTTGGCGACATCATGGACGCACGCAAGCGTTACATTGCATGCCTTAACGGCATCAAGGAGGCCAAGGACATCCTTGCCAACGAGGACGACCCGGAAATGAAGGAAATGGCCCGCGAGGAATTGGCGGTTAACGAGGCTTTGCAACCGCAGTTGGAAGAAGAAATAAAACTGGCCCTCGTGCCGAAAGACCCCGAAGATGCCAAGAACGTGCAAATGGAGATACGTGCCGGAACGGGAGGCGACGAGGCGTGCCTCTTTGCCGGTGACTTGTTCCAGATGTACAAGAAATTCTGCGACTCGAAAGGCTGGAACCTCAGTATTACGAGCGTGAGCGAAGGTGCAGTAGGCGGTTTCAAGGAAATCGACTTCGCCGTCAGCGGTGCCGATGTCTATGGCACATTGAAATATGAGTCGGGTGTTCACCGTGTGCAGCGTGTGCCGGCCACTGAGACACAGGGCCGCATGCACACCTCTGCCGCCACCGTGGCCGTGCTTCCCGAGGCCGACAAGTTTGAGGTGCATATCAACGAAGGCGACATCAAGTGGGACACTTTCCGCAGTTCGGGAGCCGGAGGTCAGAACGTCAACAAAGTGGAGTCGGGTGTAAGGCTGCGGTATCCTTGGAAAAATCCCAACACCGGCGTGGTGGAGGAAATTCTCATTGAGTGTACCGAAACGCGCGACCAGCCCAAGAACAAAGAGCGGGCGTTGTCGAGGCTTCGCACGTTCATCTACGACCGTGAGCATCAGAAATATATGGACGACATCGCTTCAAGGCGAAAGACACTGGTGAGCACCGGCGACAGGTCGGCAAAGATTCGCACCTATAACTTTCCGCAAGGACGTGTCACCGATCATCGCATCGGTTTCACCACCCACGACCTTTCGGGCTTTCTTTCAGGAAACATTCAGGAAATGATAGATGCCCTCACGGTTGCCGAGAATGCCGAGCGGTTGAAGGAAAGCGAATTATAGGGAACCATCTTCCAGGTTTTCTTTGTCAGTCTTCAAATGTTTAAATAACAAATAGTTACTATTTATCTTTCAACTCTTCGATGAACAGGAAAGAACTCTTCAACCAGATACGTTTAAAACGCTCGTTTTTGTGCGTCGGTCTCGATACCGACCCCAAGAAAATGCCGCAATGCGTTTTCGACCTTTACGATCCCATTTTTGAATTTAACAAAGCCATCATCGATGCCACGGCACCTTATTGCGTGGCCTACAAGCCCAATCTTGCTTTCTACGAGGCTTACGGCATCAAGGGCATGACGGCTTTCGTCAAAACCGTCAACTACCTCAAAGAGGCCCACCCGCATCATTTCATCATCGCCGACGCCAAGCGCGGTGACATCGGCAATACCTCCTCCATGTATGCCCGGACTTTTTTCGAAGAATACGACATCGACTCGCTCACCGTGGCACCCTATATGGGCGAGGACAGTGTGAGGCCGTTCCTCGAGTACGAAGGGAAATGGGTCATTCTGCTGGCGCTTACCAGCAACAAGGGCAGCCACGATTTCCAATTGACGGAAGATGCTCGGGGTGAGCGTCTCTTTGAGAAAGTGCTCCGCAAAAGCATGGAGTGGGGGACAGCCGACAATATGATGTACGTGGTTGGTGCCACGCAGGCCGACATGTTCAAGCGCATTCGCGAAATCGTGCCCCACCATTTCCTGCTTGTTCCCGGAGTGGGCGCACAGGGCGGCTCTTTGCAGGAGGTTTGCAAGTATGGCATGAACGAGGAATGTGGCCTGCTCGTCAATTCCTCGCGGGCCATCATCTATGCCTCGGCAGACGACCATTTCGCAGAAATCGCAGGAAACAAAGCCCGCGAGCTGCAACAGGAAATGGCCGCTCTGTTGGCCGGAGCCGGCATCGTTTGATGAATCGGGGCCGCGTTGACAACGCGGCAAACAGAAAAAACATAGAAAAACCGGGCTTCCCGTCGGTGGGAAGTCCGGTTTTTTTAGTGTCTTTTATAATATGATAAGCGTTAGAGTCCGAGCTTTTTCTTTGCTGCAGCGGCAGCGTCAGAAGCAGCCTTGTCCACGGCGCCAGCGGCAGCGTCCTTAGCCTTTTCCACAGCCTCTCCGGCAGCTTCCTTGGCATTGTCGGCAGCGTCCTTAGCCTTGTCCACAGCGTCGGCGGCAGCGTCCTTCACGTCTTCCACCTTGCCTTCAACAGCGTCCTTGGCATCTTCAACGGCATCCTTGGCACCTTCTGCCAGGCCAACAGCCGAGGCGGCAGCGTCGAGGCCCACGTTCTTCAGCAGTTCCTTGGCATCCAGCATCTTCTCAACACTCTCGGTGGGAAGGTTGGCAAGGCCGTCAACCAAAGAGGCAACAGCAGCATTGCTTCCAACAACAGCAGCGATGGCATCCTTCTTGTCCTTCAGGAACTCCTGAACCTTTGCCAGATACTCCTTGGCCACTTCGGGGTTCTTGCTCAGGAACTCAGCAACTTTCTCCTTCACGGCGGTGATGGCAGCCTCGAAAGCGGTGGCATCCTTCTTCTCAATGTTGTCGCTAAGGGCGGCGATGGATTCATCGACAGCAGCCTGCACGTCAATTTCTTCAGCGGCAGCTTCCACTTCGGGGGTTTCGGGCTCGGTGGTCTTCTTGTCGGTGCAACTAACAAATGTCAAACCTGCTGCTACTACAGCAAACAAAAATAATTTCTTCATTTTGATTAAAAATTTAGTTAATAGTAAGTGAATTAAAAAATTTGGGTGTAAAGATACAACATTTTTAATTTCGTTGTTATTTTTTTTGACATGGTTTAACATAAAAATTTCATTTGCCCTTTTTCAAGCCCTTTTTAAGGCCCATTTCCGGGTCTTTTTTTCACCCTCTTTTCATCTCTTTTTTCACCCTCTTTTCATCTCTTTTTTCACCCTCTATTTTATGAAAAATCTTTACAAATTTATATATTTATGTCTCGTTTTGTAATGTATTGATTATCAGCTTGTTTAAAAATGCTCCCGTTTTGACCGCAAATTTCGGGGAGAGATTTGGCAGTTTGAGGGGAGAAATTTGCCAAATCTCTCCCCGAAATTTGCGGTCAAACTATTTTTGCAATACTTTTGTTTATGAAAAATCTTTACAATTTTGGTTCGGTTCTCGTCATTCTTTACCAACATCATTTCAAGAACGAGAAACATATTGACAAATCGTTATGTGTTGTTGTTACACATAATCTTGCTTGTTCTCAAGTGTTAAAAAATTGTAAACAATAGATTTTCCTGCCCCTGTTGTTGGATTTAATTCCCAATTTATGAGTACCTTTGCAGCCGATTTACGAAAGTTGAACTAAAATCAGTTAATGAAGAACGACAAAAAAGGACCGCAATACCGCGTGAACGAGCAAATTCGCGTTCGCGAAGTGCGCATTGTAGGTGAGGGTGACTCTCAGGTCATGCCCACCCGCCAGGCTTTGGATATGGCACGACAGCAAGGCGTTGACCTTGTTGAAATATCGCCCAATGCCAACCCGCCTGTATGCCGTATCATTGACTACAGCAAGTTCCTCTATCAGCAGAAGAAACGGGCCAAGGAAATGAAGGCCAAGCAGGTGAAGCAAGAGGTGAAGGAAATACGTTTCGGCCCTCAGACCGACGACCACGACTACAACTTCAAGCTGAAGCATGCCATGGAATTCCTTCAGGAAGGCAACAAGGTGCGAGCCTATGTGTTCTTCCGCGGAAGGAGCATTTTGTTCAAGGAACAGGGAGAAGTTCTCCTGTTGCGCTTCGCCAACGACCTTGAGGAGTATGGCAAGGTAGAGCAGATGCCCAGCCTCGAAGGAAAGAAAATGTTCCTTTACATTTCGCCCAAAAAAGCCGGCGTGGCCAAGAAGAGCCAGCAGAAGATGGACCGCGAGCGCCGGGAGGCCGAAGCCAAGGAAGCCGCCGAGCAGAAAGCAGAGGTGGAAGCCAAGGAGAGCATTGCCACCAACGGACTGTTTGCCAACATGAAGGGTGGCGACGAAATCCTCAGCAAACTGAGGGGAGACACCGAGAAGGAAGATTGAAATCAGGAAAAATACTTGTGCGCAACGCCGGGTATATGCGTTGCCACGGTACATATACATTATTAATTAATTAAACTCAAAAAAATGCCAAAAGTAAAGACCAACTCCGGTGCCAAGAAGCGTTTCCGCTTCACCGGAACAGGCAAGGTGAAGCGTCATCACGCTTATCACAGCCACATTCTCACGAAGAAGACCAAGAAGCAGAAGCGCAACTTGGTGCATCAAACCATTGTAGACAAAAGCAACATGAAGCAGGTACGCGATTTGCTCTGCCTCCGTTAACCATTAACTAACAGAAAGGAAACAAATTATGCCAAGATCAGTAAATCACGTTGCTTCAAGAGCAAGAAGAAAGAGAATACTTAAACTCACCCGCGGCTACTTCGGAGCCCGCAAGAACGTCTGGACCGTTGCCAAGAACACTTGGGAAAAAGGTCTTACCTACGCTTACCGCGACCGCCGCAACAAGAAGCGCACCTTCCGCTCATTGTGGATTCAGCGCATCAATGCCGCCGCACGCATCGAGGGCCTGAGCTACTCACAGCTGATGGGCAAGCTCCACAAGGCCGGCATCGAAATCAACCGCAAGGTGCTCGCCGACCTCGCCGTCAACAACCCCGAGGCTTTCAAGGCCATCGTTGACAAGGTGAAGTAAACACACCGACTCTTAGTCAGCCTACAATAAGAAAGGGCAGGGAACACTTCGTTCTCCTGCCCTTTTTCATGTTTATTCCTTTGTCATCCACAAATGAGGAATCGAAATAAGTGTCAGGATAAAAGCTGCTTACGGTACTCTTTCGGCGTGATGCCTTTTTTGCGTGAGAAGAATTTGCTGAACGACGGACTGTCGGCAAAATGAAGCCGCTCGGCTATCTGGTTGATGCTGAGCGATGTGGTACGCAGCAAGTAAGACGCCTCCATCAGCAGGTGCTGGTTGATGTAGTCGATGACGGTGCGGCCGGTGACCTGACGGACAACACGCGAGAGATAGACCGTCGAGATGTTGAGGGCGGAGGCGTAGAAGGCGATGTCGTGATGTTCGGCGAAATGCCGTGGCAAGAGACGGAAGAAACCGATGAAGATTTCCTCGATGCGCTGTGGCACCTGCCGCCGGCTGATAGCCTTTGCCTGTGCACTCTGAACGTCGAGCAGGAAGACGGCATAGAGCATCTGAAGTATCTTTGCCTTATAGATGTGGTCGGAGTGAAGGTAACCGATAATCTCGCGCATTTTTTCCTCCAACCGACGGGCGTCGTTGTGGGGCAATGCGATTTTTGGCTCATGCAGCTGTACGATGGGCGTATAGGCTATGTTGACGAGGTCGTGGACCGTTGGCGACTCTATCGTGACATGCTCGTCGGCCAGGAGACAAATGCCTCGGTAATTCTCGGATGCCGCCACGATGGTTACTTCCAGTCCGGGCGAATAGATGTAAAGGTCATTGGGTTGCAGGGTTAGCTCCTGTCCGTTATAGATAATATTGAGCCAGCCTTCGGTGACAAGCGTGAAGGTGTAGGCTGCCATAAACCCCTGCGTCTTGTTGGCGCGGAAGGTGATGGCGGCGTCGGTCTCGTTGCAATACATCTTGCCGTCCCATTGCTCGAAGGGCAGCCGGCCGTGCATCTTTAACCATGCCTCGCTCAAACTATACATAACGGGTGCAAAGATACGAATAAACGTGCGAAATGCAAAAAGTAAAACCTTTTATCTTTACTATAATTTGATGGAAAACTGGGATGTTACGATGTTGCGGCATTGGAAACAACCTTTTCTTTTTTTTGTTTGATAAAGATTTTTATCACCATATTGTGTCGTTTCAGACAATTTTTGTGTCGTTTCAGATTTGGATTGTGTTGAATAATAACCTATCTTTGCAAAATAGTTGACAAGTATTCAAAATGATGACGATGAAAAGAACAATCATCTCAGCACTCGTCCTATTGTTTGCGGGATGGAGTGTTGCTGCTACCGTTGATGAAGACGGCAGCCGTTTGTGGCTGCGCCTCGACACCGTAGAAGTTGCAACCACGGTAACAGGTGTAAAGTGTATGGCAATGACGGAGTTGCAGACCTATTGGAAGGGCGGCCCCGTGATGCTGAAACGCCAAAAAGGAATGGCCAAAGAAGGCTATAGCATTAAGAGCCAGGGAGCCAAGACGGTGATAACCGCTTCCAGCGATGCCGGTCTGCTCTATGGGGCCTATCACCTGCTTCGCCTTCAAGAGACCGGTCAGCCCACCTCTTCGCTCGACATCAGCGAAAAGCCTTTCTACGACCTGCGCATCCTTAACCACTGGGACAATCCCAACGGCACTTGCGAGCGCGGCTTTGCCGGCAAGAGCATCTTCTTGAATCCCGACCCCCTGCGCATGAAGATGTACGGCCGTGCCAATGCCTCTGTCGGCATCAACGGCACCGTGCTCAACAATGTGAATGCCAAGCCAGAGGCATTGTCGGCCGAGAGCCTGCAGAAGGCCAAGTCGATTGCCGACCAGCTGCGCCCCTTCGGCCTTCGCGTCTATCTTTCCATTAACTTTGCCTCACCCATCAAGTTGGGCGGACTTTCCACCGCCGACCCGCTTAATGCCGAAGTCGTTGGTTGGTGGAAAGACAAGGTCAATGAGATTTACCGTTTGATACCCGATTTCGGCGGCTTCCTGGTAAAGGCCAATTCCGAGGGAGAACCCGGTCCCCAGGACTTCGGCCGCTCGCACGCCGACGGAGCAAACATGCTGGCAGGCGTGCTGAAACCCCACAAGGGCGTGGTGATGTGGCGTGCTTTCGTCTATAACCCCCAGAGCAGCGACCGCGCCAACCAAGCCTATGAGGAGTTCATGCCGCTCGACGGGCAGTTTGCCGACAACGTCATCATTCAAATCAAGAACGGCCCTGTGGATTTCCAACCCCGCGAACCTTATAGTCCGCTGTTCACCGCCATGCAGAAGACAGCGATGATGGTGGAGTTCCAGCTAACCCAGGAGTATCTCGGTGCCGCCAACCATTTGGTCTATCTCGCCCCGATGTGGCAGGAATTTTTCTCGTTCGTGAAGCCCGACAGGCTGAGGGCGATGGCCGGCGTGGCCAATATCGGCGACGACACCAACTGGTGCGGCCACCATTTCGCACAATCCAACTGGTATGCCTTCGGGCGCACGGCCTGGGCCCCGTCGCTTTCATCTGAGCAAATCGCTGATGAGTGGCTGCGCCAGACTTTTACGGATGAAGAACGCGTGTTAAGTCCTGTCAAGCAGATGATGCTCGACAGCCGTGAGGCCTGCGTCAGCTATATGATGCCGCTGGGCCTCCATCACATCTTTGCCGGTGGCCATCACTACGGCCCTGAGCCCTGGTACCGGCCGCGCGGCCTGCGAGCCGACTGGACGCCGCCTTACTATCATCGCGCCGACTCCATCGGCCTTGGCTTCGACCGCACCATGCAAGGTTCGGCAAACGTAAGGCAATATCCCGATGAGCTCTGCCGTCTTTACAACGACATCAACACCTGTCCTGAGAACCTGCTGACGTGGTTCCACCATGTGCCGTGGGACCATCGCATGAAAAGTGGAAGAACCTTCTGGGACGAGCTGTGCCACAAATACGACGACGGTGTGCGCCAGGCGCGACATTTCCTCGTCACCTGGGATGCCGTACAGCCATTTGTTGACAGCCAACGCTTTGCAGAGGTACAACGCAAACTGCGCATCCAGGCCCGTGATGCAGAATGGTGGCGCGACGCCTGCCTGCTCTATTTCCAGACGTTCTCCCATCGCCCCATTCCACAGGACATGGAACATCCCGTACACAATCTCGATGAGATGATGAAATTCCGCATTCCCATCAGCATGTACGAGAACCCCGAGAGCGGTTATAACAAGTAAAGCTCAAAACCTTTGAATACGTTGAACCACATCAGAGTCATCCTGTTCCTGCTGTGCTGCGCCTTTGCCGTGCAAGTGTTTGGAGACAACCAGTTTCCAATGGTTAAGGACGTTGCCGGTGACGGCTGGTTCCCCCTTGTGTCAGCCCGGAAAGCCACAGCTATCTACACCGACGAGAATGACTACAGGGTTGTAGGCATAGCCGCTGACATGCTGGCCGACGATGTGGAAAGGGTTACAGGACTGCGCCCTGAGCGTAGGGATATTTTACATCAGAAACACCTTCCAAAAGATGCCGCCATAGTGGCTGGCACCCTGGGACACAGCACGCTGGCCAAATGGATTGTGGACAGACAAAAGATTGACGTGACGGCCATTAGTGGGAAATGGGAATCGTTTCTTGTCGTGACCACCACACACCCGAAGTATCACACCCCTCTGCTGCTCATCGTCGGCAGCGACAGGCGGGGTACTGCCTACGGCTTGACCACGCTCTCTGAGGCCATCGGCGTGTCGCCCTGGTATTGGTGGGCCGACGTCACGCCCAGACATCATGCGGCACTCTATCTGGAGCCCGGCTCCTTCCGGCAGGGAGAACCCTCGGTGCAATATCGCGGCATCTTCATCAACGATGAGCGATTCGGAGGATGGGCACGCTGGGCAGAGCAGACTTTTGACAAGGAAACCGGTAAGGTGGGTCCCAAGACCTATCAGAAAGTGTTCGAGCTGCTGCTCCGCCTAAAAGCCAACTACCTGTGGCCAGCCATGCACCCAGGCACCCAGGCTTTCAATGCCGACCCCCAAAACGCCCGTCTGGCCGATGATTATGCCATCGTGATGGGTTCGTCGCATTGTGAACAGATGCTGCGCAATAATGAAGGAGAGTGGAAAGCTGTGGGCACTTACGGCGACTTCAACTATATCACCAACCGAAAGACCATGCAGCAGTACTGGGAAGAACGTGTGCGCACCAACGGCAAATACGAAAACACCTACACCCTCGGACTGCGCGGCATTCACGACTACCCCATGGAAGGTGCCAACAGCACTGCTGAGCGCGTGGCTCTCATGCAGAAGGCCATCGATGACCAGCGTGACATGCTGAAAAGAAACATCTCCAAGCCCATTGAGGAGATACCGCAGGTGCTCTGCACCTACGAGGAGGTGCTCGACGCCTACCACAACGGCCTTCAGGTGCCCGACGATGTAACCCTGTTATGGAGCGACGACAAGCACGGCTATTGCCGAAATCTGTCCAATCCTTCAGAACAGCAACGGAAAGGCGGGGCGGGCATTTATTATCACTTGTCGTATCACGGCGACCCCGCCAGCTGGATTTGGCTCAGCCCCCTGTCGCCATCATTCCTTGCCACGGAGTTGCATAAAGCCTACACTTTCGGCGCTCGCAAGATTTGGGTTTTCAACGTCGGCGACATCAAACCAGCTGAAAAGGAAATCTCTTTTGTCATGGACATGGCATGGGACATCAACCGCTGGAAACCGGAAGATGCGCATAATTATATAAGGTGTTGGGCGGAAAAGACATTCGGCGTTGAAGCAATGCAAGAAAT
Source organism: Prevotella sp. (assembly GCA_017474515.1). GTDB lineage: Bacteria > Bacteroidota > Bacteroidia > Bacteroidales > Bacteroidaceae > Prevotella. The sequence continues at coordinate 39,429 of JAFVHN010000084.1, forward strand.
TGCCGACCTGATGGCTGGTTATTACCAGTTGCAGGCAGGGGGAAAGGATGCACATGTATGGTTTGTCAACTATTCTGAAGAGCAGATAGAACTGCGCATTGCACGATGGCGTGCGCTGGCCGCCCATGCCTCAGACCTGGCACAACGCATCCCGGAACCGCTGAAGGAAGCCTTTTTTGAACTTGTCGGCTATCCTGTGTGTGGAGCTGCCATGATAAATGAATATCAGTTGCTTGCGCGTCGCAGTATGTCGCGCGCCACGCAATGCGACAGCATCGGAGCCATGGCCGATGCCGACAAGGTGGGGCAGATGTTCATCCGGCTGAACGAGTTAACCAGGCACTATAACGAGGAAATCGGCCATGGCAAATGGGCGCATTTCTTCAGCTGGCAGCCCTATCATTGGTACCGTTCAGAGAAGATTGAACAGCCGGTGGCCACACCCGAACTGATTTCAAAGGCCATCCACGGTCCCCAACCCCGTTTCCTGAGTGTCAGCGATGCCTTGTCGTGCGAAGGAGTTTTGATAAACAGCGACAAGGATGGCGAAATTCCCATCTGGGCAGAAGCCCTCACCCCCGTGCGCAATTTCTCCAAGAAGCCCGAAGACAATGTGTTCTGCCACATTGCCCTTCGCCACGGCGCGGTCACCACCCTGCAGTTCGACGCTTCGGCCACGCCTGTCAACAACATCTGGCATGCGCCCTACATAGGGCCGATGTGGAGCTGTGTGGGAGTGCTCAGCCTGAAGAAGGGCGAAAACCGCCTCCATATTTCCGACTTGAAGAGCGATGCCCGCATCGACCGCCTTTTTATCGGCACCAGCCCACCGTTCCCCCATGAGCCGCGTCTCCGAATACAAGCCTCCGACTGTCGGTATCGGCATGAAAGCATCAAGCGCATTCCGCAGTTAGGATATACCGACGGCCTGATGGTGCTGCCGTTTGACACGCCCTCTTATCAGCTGGTCAAATCGGCTCCTTTCGTTGAATATGAAATAGACTTGGAGCCAACAGATGCCGCCATTGAGATACGCACCCTGCCGACCCTGCACGTTTATGACGGGCGTGATGCCCGATATGCCGTCCAGCTGGGCGACGCGGAGCCCGTGGAATTTTCTATTCATGCCAACGATTTCACCGCCCAATGGCGATGGAACGTGTTGCGCGGCTATGCCTCACGCAGCATCCCAGTGGCTGCGTTTGGACGACAGCGTCTGCGAATCTATCTGCTTGACCCCGGCATCGTGATACAGGAATTGCTGGTGAATAAAGTTAATAACTTTTAAGTGAAAAGTGAAGAGTGAAGAATTTTTAAGTGAAGAGTGAAGAGTGAAGAATGGGGAGCCCCCCTCTAATCCCCCCAAAGGGGGGAGGGCGTACGGGCTCAAGGCTCCCCTCCTTACGGGAGGGGCCGGGGGTGGGCTAAGAGTTGAAAATTGGCTGCCGCAGTAAATCATAATTCACAACTAAGAACTCATAACTAAAATGACATTGTCATTTATCATTTATCATTTAACAAAACGCATTATTATGGAAGCAAAAAAATCAATTGAGGCATTACAGTTCTTTGCAACGGGACTGACCGAAGGTGCCCTGGTACACAAGTTGC
>JAFVHN010000013.1 GCA_017474515.1 Prevotella sp.
AAGCTGAACGCGTGGTAAGTTCCATGCCGAAGTGGATTCCTGGTAAGCAGAACGGCTCGCCGGTACGTGTGAAGTACACTGTGCCTGTTACATTCAAACTCCAGTAATATTGTTACGTAAGTTTATAATGTACAAGAACTTATTCTACATTTTCGTAGGATTCTCATTTATTTTCGGTTTGTCCTCCTGTGAGGACAAACCGAAAAATAGTAGAACGGACACCTATTCGTCTGGTTCTATTACTTTCGCAGCCGACGAAAGTTTCAATCCCATCATTAATGATGAAATAGAAGTCTTTGAGAGCATTTACAAGGATGCCCACCTCACACCTATTTATACTGATGAGATAGAGGCGGTTAACCTTCTGCTCAGCGACAGCATTTATCTTGCCGTTACGTCAAGGGATTTCTCAAAGACAGAGTACGACAACCTGAAAGCCAGGGGGTTCATGCCGCGTGCCATCCCTTTGGCCCGTGATGGTCTTGCCCTCATCATCAACAACTCCAATAATGATTCTTGTATTTCAGTCAAGGATGTAAAGCGAGTTCTTGGTGGAGAAGTCACAAAATGGAGTGAGTTGTTCCCGGGTTCCAAACGTGGCGACATCGTTGTTTGTTTTGACAATAAGCAGTCAAGCACGGTGCATTTCTGTGTTGACTCGCTCCTTGACGGCAAACCCATCAACAGCCCGAATATCACGGCCGTTAAGACCAGCAAGGAGGTCATCGACTACGTTGAAGACACCCCTAATGCCATTGGCATCATTGGCAGCAACTGGCTCAACGACCGTGGCGACACCACAAATGTCACATTCAACAAGAATATTCGTGTAATGTCAGTCAGCCGACTCGACAGTGCAACATATATGAACAGCTTCAAGCCCTACCAGTATTATCTCTATAACGGCCGTTATCCGCTGGTCCGCACGGTTTATGCCTTGCTCAACGATCCGCGCAATGGCCTTCCTTGGGGTTTTGCACAGTTCATGGGAAGCTACAAAGGCCAGCTCATTATCAAGCGTTCAGGCATGCTTCCTTACATTGCCGGTACTAATTATATAGACGTTAAAGTAAATAAACAATAATTTTCAGTGTTCGTTTAAACTTTGACTTTTACTTAAAGTCATACGTTTGAGTATTAACCCATTAAAACATTTAAGGATATGAAAGCAATCAAATACGTATTCGCAGGTGCTTTGATGCTCAGCATCTCTGCCACCTCCATGGCCCAGGATGTAAATCCACAGGTTGAGGCCATCACAAAGGTCATCGTTGATAACAAAGGCAACGCCGCAGCTATCAAGGCTCCTGTCAAGGAGTTCCTGAAGCTCAACAAGAAGAACCCCGAAGCCCTTGCCGGTTTAGGACGTGCTTTCTTGGAAGTGAAAGACTATGCCAACGCCCAGCTTTATGCTGCCCAGGCACGCAAGGTTGGCAAGAGCAAGGCTTGTGGCTATATCCTTGAAGGCGACATCGCTGCCGATCAGGACAATGGCGGTGAAGCAGCCAGCTGGTATCAGCAGGCCACCATGTTCGACCCGCAGGATGCCCTTGGCTATGTGAAGTATGCCCGTGTGTATCAGAAAATCGACCCGAAGGGCGCCGTTGACATGCTTGAGAACCTCCGCAAGGTGAAGCCCGACTATCCCGTTGATGCCGCCGCCGGCTATATGTATTCGCAGAACGACAGGCTGAAGACCGCCCTCGAGTATTATAGCAAGGTGAAGGACCTGAACAATGTCGAGGACTACATCCTCTACGATTATGCGCTCACCGCCTTTGTGCTCGACGAGCACGAGAAGAGCCTTCAGGCCGCTCTCGCCGGCGACCGTAAGGGTAAGTCGAATGCCTTCAGCCGCATGGCCTTCTATAACTACTACAAGATGAAGGACTTTGCCAATGCGGAGAAGTTCGCCAACAAGCTTTTTGCTACGAAAAACGACACCGTAAAGTTCAAGGCCAACGACTTCATCTACTATGCCGAGACCTTGGCAGGACTGAAGAAGTATGAGGAGGCTGTGCAGGCTTACCGTCAGCTTAACACTCTCGAGGAGAAGCGCGACGACGTGAACAAGCTCATCTCCGACCTTTACAAGGAAAGCGGAAACTACGCAGCTTCTGTTGATTCCTATAAGGCCTATATCAACGACTTGGGTGATGGCGCCAAAGCCGATGTCTATCGCGGACTTGCCAATATTTATATTGCCCAGGCCAACGACGACAACGTGGATGAAGCCACCAAGACGCAGGCTTTGAAGAATGCCGATGATGTATGGGGAACCATTGCTGACCGCTTTGAGAACGCCCGTGAGATGGCCCTCCACCAGCGCGCCACCATCAACCACACGCTCGACACCGACGTGAAGAAGGGTCCCGCCAAGCAGTTCTATCTCCAGCTCATTGAAATCATTGAGCCGAAAGCAGAGAAGAATGCCACCGACACCCGTCGCCTGAAGGAAGCCTACAACTACCTGGCCTACCACTTCATCCAGAACGACAACATTTCGCAGGCCAAGTTCTATGCCCAGAAGTTGGCAGATGTCGATCCCGGAAATGAAATGGCCAAGCAGATTCTCGACATTAAAGGTAAGTAATTGATATTTGAAACCCTAAAGAAAAGCCCGCCGAAGAAGCGGGCTTTTCGTATTTATGCGGTGTCGTTGTAGAATGCAACAGGCGCTCACTATATAAAAACCGGGACAGCCCACGAAAGGGTAGTCCCGGTTTTTTCATTTGTGGCTGGGCGGCTGGGCCGTTCGTTTATTCGTAGTGTGTGTCAAGGTAAACCACCTTTGTCACGAGATATTCCTCCACGCCGTGCTTGCCGTCGGCGCCGCCGATTCCGCTCTTCTTCACGCCGGCATGGAAGCCCTGGATGGCCTCGAAGTGCATGCGGTTGATGTAGGTCTCGCCAAACTGCAGTTCGCGGCAGATGCGCGTTGCGGTGTCGATGTCTTTGGTGAACACCGACGAAGCCAGTCCGTATTCGCAATCGTTGGCCCACTCGATGACCTGGTCGATGTTGTCGAACTCCACGAGCGGCAGCACCGGTCCGAAGGTCTCCTCATGTATGATGTCCATGTCCTGACGGCAGTTGTCGAGCACCGTGGCGGGATAGAAGTAGCCCTTTCCTTCTGCCGGCTTTCCTCCGCAAAGGATTTTTGCGCCCTGTTCCACAGCATGTTCCACCTTCCTGGTGACGCTCTCCAATGCAGCCTTCTCCACGAGCGGTCCCATGTCCACGTCCTTGTCCACGGCGGGGTTGCCGTAGCGCACGGCCTCGAACTTCTTCACAATGATGTCGGTAAACGCTTTCTTGATGTCCTTATGCAGGTAAACGCGCTCTGCGTTGTTGCAAATCTGTCCGGTGTTGCCGATGCGACTTTCCAGGATGGCCTGTGCAGCCAGCTCCAGGTCGGCGTCGGGGAACACGATGGCCGGTGCTTTTCCGCCCAGTTCCAGGCTTACCTTGGTGATGTTGGGTGCAGCGGCTTCCATGATTTTCACACCGGCTCCCACGCTTCCTGTCAGGCTTACGATGCCCACTTTGGGATGGCTTGCCAGTGCATTTCCAACCACCGAGCCTTTACCGGTCACCACGTTGAACAGACCGGCGGGCAGTCCGCTCTCGTCCACGATTTTGCAGAACTCCGTGCAGTTCTCCGGAGTAATCTGTGCCGGTTTGATAACGATGGCGTTGCCGGTGATGAGTGCTGCCGCAGCCTTTCTTGCAATGAGGAAGAACGGGAAGTTCCACGGCAGGATGCCAGCGGCCACGCCGATGGGCTTCTTCACCAAAATCATGGTTTCGTTGGGTGCGTCGCTCTGAATGACCTCGCCCTCGATGCGGCGTGCAAACTCGGCCATGTAGTCGAAATAGGTGGCTGTTACGCCCACTTCCACGCCTGCCAATGCCTGTGTTTTTCCCTGCTCGCGCACCAGTATTTCCTGGAACTTGTCGAAGTTCTTCCTGATGCCGTCGGCCATTTTGTGCAGATAGACGGCGCGTTCAGCAGCGGGCACCTTGGCCCATTTCTTCTGGGCCTCGTAGGCGGCGTCCACGGCCTCGTTCACGTCTTCCACGGTGCCTGCCGGCTGGCGGCTTGTCACTTCCTCTGTCGAGGGGTTCAGCACTTCAATCCACTCTCCCGAACGGCTCTCCACGAACCGCCCGTTGATGTACATTTTTAAATCTTTCATACGTAAGTGTGTAGTTTGTTGAAAAAATGGTTATAATGAAATTCTTTCGCAAATTTAGCGATTTATTTTTGAATTAGCATCATAATTCCTCGTTTTTTAGTATTTTTTGTGGTTTCGCCGAGGTGTTTTTCCACCTAAAATTCTTCCATTTCAGAATAAATGCCTATATTTGCACATTGTAAACTGTTATTTAACTATTATCGTATGAAAAAATCATTTTTGACAATTTTGTGTATGGCAAGCCTCGCGCTCGTGGTGGCTTGCGGAGGAAAGAAGGCCGACACGGCTGAGGCCGGGGAACAGGCAACCGAACAGACCGACGAGGAGCAGCCAGCCGACGAGGCCGAGGCCACCGAGGACGGCGAGGCTCCCGCCAAGCTCGACATCGTGGTTGATGAGACCGTGGCCGACGCCCAGAAAGCCATCTACGCCAACGGCGACTTCAAACCCTTCACCGGCGTGTTCTTCAAGGACGACTTCACCGCCGACAAGGTGGGTGAGTTCCCCGCCAAGTGGTCGCTCAACAACGGTTCTGCCGAAGTGGCCAAGTTCAACGACCGCCAGGTGCTTAACCTCTCGAACAACGACGCCGAGGTGACCCCCAAAGTGGCCGGCAACAGCAAGTATTACCTTCCCGAGGCGTTCACCTTCGAGTTTGAGTACTTCTGCAACGGCGACGAGGATTTCAACGCCGGTTACCACCTGAACTTCGAAACACCGGCTGGCACCGAGGAAATCAACCTGATTACCGAGGAAAACGTGAATTGGAACCTGCCTAAGAAGAATGAGGAGTGGATGCAGGGCACCTACGAAAAATTGGGCGATGTGGAGAAGAAGAACAGCTGGAACCACTTCGCGCTGTCCTACATCAACGGCACTTTGAAGCTCTACGTCAACGGCACTCGCGTGGCCAGCCTGCCCGATGTGTTGGCACCGCGCTGCCTTGCCATCCACGGTGAGGGCTGGGACGACCACCGCTACTACTTCACCAACGTGCGCCTCACCACTGAGGCTCCCGCCGGGGAAAAGAAATAACGTCAACGCTAAGAGAAAAGGCGGGCGCTGCGCCCGCCTTTTTTTTGTGCTCTCATGTGGCCTTGGAATTAACGCATGATGACGCTTGCGTGAGGCTTGCGGAAGTCGGTATGTAAAGTTTTTTCAGAAACCGTTGTATATATCAGATAGTATGACGGCAATTTACTGGGAGTCAATTGGCGTTTTACTGGGAGTCAATTGGCGTTTTACTGACAGTCAATCCCCAATTTACTGCAAGGAATTTGATGTATGCTGATTATCAATGCGTTAGAAAAACGCTTGAATGATTGTGGAAATGTAAAGTTTCTTTACCATTCTTGTCCCTCTCAGTTTCTTCATTCTTTGACGGCCAACTGGGGATAAAGAGTTAAATTGTTTGAAATCAGAGCCTGTGTCAAAGATTTTTACTATATTTGCAACATCTATAAACTATTTACTTTTTTCAATGGAAAACAGCAAGGAAAACAAGAAAGGCATGAGCCGCAGGGAGTTCCTGCGGCGCGTCGGACTGGGCGCGGGCTCGGCCGTGGCACTCATGGCCCTTGAACCGCTCAGTGTGCTGGCCCAGGATGAGAAGAAAACGCCGGCCGCCGGCAACCACATGACCTACCGCGTGCAACACGGCACCGGCGAGCAGATTTCGCTCCTCGGCTTCGGCATGATGCGCCTGCCCAACAACCAGGACGAGGTGAACGAGCTCGTTGACTACGCCATCGAGCACGGCGTGAACTATTTCGACACCGCACCGATGTACATGGGCGGACGTTCCGAGGTGATGACCGGCAACGCCTTGTCGCGCCATCCCCGCGAGAAATACCACATCGCCACGAAGATGTCGAACCAAAACCAGCGCCTCTGGTCGGCCGAAGCCTCCAAGAACATGTACCACCAGTCGTTCGAACGCCTCAAGACCGACTATATCGACTATTACCTGCTCCACAGCATCGGGTCGGGAGGCCTCGACACCCTCAAGGGCCGCTTCCTCGACAACGGCATGCTCGACTTCCTCGTCGAGGAGCGCAAGGCCGGACGTATCAAGCACTTAGGATTCTCCTACCACGGCGACGTGAGCGTTTTCGACTATCTGCTCGACCACAACGACGACTACCACTGGGACTTCGTGCAAATACAGATGAACTTCCTCGACTGGCAGCACGCCTCGCTGAGTGGCGGGGGATGGAAGCACGACGCCGATGCCGAGTACCTCTACAACAAATGCAACAAACTCGACATCCAGTGCGTGGTGATGGAGCCCCTCCGTGGCGGCGCCTTGGGAAAGATGCAGCCCGAACATGCCGAACAGCTGAAAGCCCTCCGGCCCGACGACAGCCCTGCGCGCTGGGCCTTCCGCTGGGTGGGCTCCCACGACAACATTCTCACAGCTTTGAGCGGCATGAACCGCATGGACCACCTGAAGGACAACGTAGAAACGTTTTCGCCCCTCGACCCTTGTACCGATAGCGAAAACGCCGTGCTGGCATCCATCGCCGATGTCATGGCCGGCGTGCCCACCATTCCCTGCACCACTTGCGGATATTGCATGCCGTGTCCCTTCGGAGTGGACATCCCCGGCAATTTCGCGGCCTACAACGAGGCCATCAATGCGCACATACTGCCCCTGCCCGCCGCCACCGCCGCCGATTTTGCCGAGCGTAAACGCCGTTTCCACGAGGGACTGAAGGCCGCCCTGCCCGACGAAAAGAAGTGGGCACTGGCCTGCATGGATTGTGAGGAGTGCCTCTCCAAGTGCCCGCAACAAATACGCATTCCCAATCAGATGGGAAGAATTACCGGCGCACTGACAGGCGATTAACGGTCCGACATTTTTTTGACCGCCCACTCTCACACACATGACATTCCAAATCACTTATCTTCTGGGACCTCTCGTTGGTGGCGTCATTGGCTACGTCACCAATGAGATTGCCATTCGCATGCTCTTCCGTCCCCACCGTGCCAAGTACATTTTCGGCATCCACGTGCCTTTCACGCCGGGCATCATTCCCAAGGAGCGCGGGCGCATCGCCGCGGCCGTGGGACAGGCCATCAGCGAGAACCTGATGAACCGCGACGTGCTGGAGCGCACCCTGCTGAGCGATGAAATGGTGAACCGGCTGGGCGACAGCGTGGACCGCATGGTGGCACGGCAGCAGGCCAATGGCGAAACGCTCGAACAACTGCTGCGCCACTATCTCACCCGCGACGAGCTGCAGGCCGTGGTCGAGCAGACCAGCCACGGGCTGGCCACGCTCATTGAGAAGAAACTCAACGACGAGCGCCTCGGGCAGACCATTGCCCGGCAGGCCATGGCGGCGGCAAGGGAGAAGATGCACCATACCATGGGCGGAATACTTACCGACGCTTTGGGCATCAACAAAATGGTGGAACAGCTCACGGGGCCTGCCGAACAGCTCCTGGCCCGCCATATCAACGACATCATGGCGCACCACGCCGCCGACATGGCTGCCTCCATGCTCGACGGCGAGGCCGCTCATCTGCTCAGCCAGCCCGTTTGCCAGTTGCTGAAGGGGCACGAGGAACAGCTCGCCAACCTGCGTCCCACCGCCGTGGGGCTCTACCGCACCGTCATCAACGAACGGTTGCCGCGCATGCTGGCAGCCCTCGACATCAGCCGCGTCATCGAGAACCGCATCAACGAGATGGACATGATGGAGCAGGAGCACATCATCCTCGATGTCATGAAGAAAGAGCTCAGGGCGGTGGTGTGGCTCGGCGCCCTCCTCGGATTCGTCATCGGCATTGTCAATGCCCTGTGCTGATTTAACCACGGTTTTTTACCATGGTTTTTTTATAACCACGGATTAACACGGACTTTCACGGACTTATCTTTATTACCACGATATTTTTATATAACCACGGATTAACACAGACTTTCATGGACTGTAGTAACCCGATAGTCCGTGATAGTCCGTGTTTTTCCATGGTTAAAAATGTCGGTTAAACTCCGTGTTATTCCGAGTTATTCCGTGGTAAAATAAATCAATGAAAGTCCGTGTTAATCTGTGTTAGTCAGTGGTTAAAAAACTCCGGTGAAGTCCATGCTCTCCGTGGTCGTTGTTTTGTCAAGATTTTTCATCGTTTTTTAGACTACAAAAGACGTTTTACCGCAAATTTCGGAGAGAGATCTTGAAGATCGAGAGGAGAAATCTTGAAGATTTCTCCCCGAAATTTGCGGTCAAACCTCTGTCGGTTTTAAACCTGTTGATTATCAATAAGTTACAAAATGACTAAATTTTTGTTGGTTTTGTCAAATATTTTTACCAATTTTAATCCATTGCCCTATCCACCTTTTTGGCGCAAATAGCGAGCCCCAGAGCCAGGCCGCAACCATTGTTTTGCAAACACAAGCGGAGCCGCCATTCTCATGGAATGGCGGCTCCGCTGTGTCTCTTTTCCTTGCGCAAAGTCAGCTGTACCAAATGGTGCTGTTGCTGCTCGGTGTGTAACGGTCATCGTCGTCGTTGAGGTAATTGTCAAGTTCAAAATCCTCCTGGTTGTGCATTTTCGGTTTTGGTATCATAGCTGTGTCCTCCTATAAATAAATTAAGGTTTGATGTCGCAAATATAAATTGTTTTTCTGAAATCTGCAACTTTTATCGTTCATTTTTCTTCCATTTTATCATTTTTTATACTTTCAGCCTGTCAATTTGAAAATTGTTGGGATTTGTCGGCTGTTAAAACGATTGCACGGATGCGCCGTAATTGTTTCGTGTCTGTTTCACCCTTATTCTGACCGAAAACACTTTTCGGCTTTCGTCGGGGTGATTTCTGCTTGTCACCCTGCTTTTTTCAATTACTTCAACCAAGTTATAATGTAAAAGAACGCAGGTCTGTGCAAACGTTTGAACAGATTAGTTATGTTTTTTAAATTCAAAACAAAACAACCTATTTATATTTTTTATAAATTTGCAGCGAATAAAAAATTGCCGCCTCGTGCGGTTATGTCTTAACTAACTTATCCAAATTTATGAAAAAATACTACGCACTGATAACTGTTTTGCTGGCAATGACTTCCAGCACTTTCGCGCAAAGTCCGGGATGGCCCGAAAACTACGGTGGCGTAATGTTGCAGGGGTTCTATTGGATTGAGGAGCCTGCCAATGCCACCAAGGCGGAGAAAGACTCCATCAAACAGGAATTCAACTCCATCAAGTGGACCAGCCTCACCGCGCAGGCCGACGAGTTGTCCGAGTTTTTCAATCTTATCTGGGTGCCCCAGAGCGGTGCCACCAGCAGCAATCCCTCCATGGGCTACGACCCCACGAACTGGTTTCTCCAGAACGGCACCTTCGGCACGCCGCCGGAGCTGAGGGCCATGACTGCCGCCTTCAAGCAGCGCGGCACTGGCATATTGGCCGACATCGTGCTCAACCACCGCAAGCCCGTCAGCGGATGGCTCACCTTTGCCAACGAGACGAGGAACGGCCATAACTACACGCTCACCTCAGAGGACATCTGCGCAAACGATGACGGAGGCGCTACGGCCGAATGGGCAGCGAAGAACGGATTCTCCCTGTCGCCTTACAACGACGAGGGCGACGATTTCAGCGATGCGCGCGATATTGCCCACCAGTCGCAACATGTACAGGAAATTGTCATTGCATACCTGAATTACCTGCTCAACGACATTGGCTACTCTGGTTTCCGTCTCGACATGGTGAAAGGTTATTCCCCCTATTACACAGGACTTTACAACTTCCAGACAAAACCGCAGTTCTCCGTCGGTGAGTGCTGGGACGGCATGGGGCACATTAAGTGGTGGATGGACCAGACACGACGTAACGCCCAGGGTAACCAGGACTCCAACGGCGACGTGCAGAGCGGTGCCTTCGACTTCCCGCTGAAGTGGAAAATCAATGATGCTTGCATGGGCGGCAACTGGCTTTCGCTTTATCCCGACGGCCAGGAGGCATTGGTTTGGGACAGCTACTGGCCACGGTGGGCTGTGACCTTCGTTGACAACCACGACACCTATCGCGAGGGTGACAAGCGATGCACCCAGAATGAACTGGCCGCCAATGCCTACATACTGAGCATGCCCGGCACGCCCTGCGTGTTCATGCAACACTGGAAGAGGTTCAAACCACAAATCAAACAGCTCATCTACGCCCGTCACCTGGCCGGTGTTACCAATCAGAGCGGCATAGAGGTGAAGCACAGTTCCCGCGAATGTCTCTCAACAAGGGTGAACGGAAAACTGGAAATTCTCATGGGCAACGGCTTCGGACAGTACGACGCATCAGAGGGAACGGACATGGCGCTGGTGGAAAGCGGCGAGAACTTTGCCTTGTACCTCAGCAAGAGCGTCAACGCGCCGTGGGTGAGCCTGCCATCGGGAGAATATGAGGGCCCCGTCAGGGTGGCTTTCACCGCACTGAGCAACAACACCGACAAACTGGTTTATACCCTCGACGGCACAACGCCCACCGCCCAGAGTCAGCAACTTACCAGCGGCGCAAGCATCGTGCTCAACGAGAGCGCCACACTTTGCGTGGGACTGCTCGTGGGCTCTCAGGTGGTCAACGTGCAAACAAGAAACTACACCGTTACACCGGGTGAGGAGGAAAACACCACCGTCAACGTGTTTGCACCACAAGGCGCACCCTACCTCTACGCTTGGGACATCAGCGGAACACCCGTCAACGGCCAATGGCCCGGCACGCCGATGTCGCAGACCATCACAACCAGTAACGGCTTACAATGGTACACCGCAACGTTCAACACCCTGGGCAACCTCAACATCATCTTCAGCGACGGCAACGGAAATCAGACCGCAGACATCGCCATTGCCGAGCCCGGCACCCACTATTTCACCTACGACGGCGCTACGGGCTACCAGCAGGTAACGGAGAATTACAGCCTCAACACCATTGCCACCATCAACGTGTCGGCACCGTCGGCACCCAACCTCTACGCTTGGTCAAGCACCGGCGAGCAACTTTGTGGTCCGTGGCCCGGAAGGCCGCTTTCTGCTACCATCACCCACAACGGAAAGAGCTACTACACCCATAAGCTGATGACCAATGACGACGTGGTGAACATCATCTTCAACACCGCCAATGGCCAAACGGAAGACATCCTTGGCCTCACCTCCGGCACCTATTTCTACAACTACGACGGCTCTACTGGCTATGAGCTCGAAGAGGTGCAGTCGGTAGCTACGGGCATCAGGCCGGTGGCCGGACAAGGAAACACGCAGACACTCTACGACTTGCAGGGACGCGCCATACGTGGCAACGTTACTCCGCAAAAGGGCATCTACGTGAGAAAAGGAAAGAAAATAATTTATTAACCTATTTATTAACTAAAAATTTAAAGGCATGAAGAAAATTTTTACTTTGATGAGCATGGCACTCATGGTGCTGGCTCTCGGCTTCTCGCAGAAAGCGATGGCCGCTGACACCTATGTGGTGGCTGGTTCGCAGGCAATGCTCGGCTCCAACTGGAACGGCACAGACGTCAACAACCAGATGACACCTCAGAGCGACGGCACGATGAAACTCGTGAAATCAAGTGTGGCTTTGGCTGCTGGAACTTATGAGTACAAAATCGTGAAAAACGGATCCACTTGGATTCCCGACGGAATGGGCAACAACCAGAAAGTTTACATCTCAGAAGAAGGCGCTTACGACATCACCTTCACCTTCACTCCTGACGATGCTTCCACCATTAAAGCTGAGGCCGTGAAGACGGGTTCGGCACATGTTGACGTGACATACCTCGTCGCAGGTGTGCCGGCATCTCTCTTTGGCACAGAATGGGATTCTTCGAATACCGACAACCTGCTCGCTGAGCAAAGCGACGGCAGTTTCTCGAAGACCTATGAAAATGTTGAACTGACTGCTTCTGTAGGCATACAGTATAAGTTCATCATCAATGGCAACTGGGAAGAAGGCGACAACCATGTGGTTTCTGTTCCCAATTCTGGTATTTACAACGTGAAATTTACCTACTGGCCCAGTGACAATTATGGTCAGTGCGATATTGATCCCGTGACAGTTAACCCCCTCGTCATCGAAGTGATGTCAATCACCGGTGAACTGACCGGCGGATGGGCAAACGGCGATTGGACGAATGAAGGTGCTTGGAGAGACATGACACAGGAGTCGGAAAACGTCTGGACACTGGTGGTGACAGGCGCCGAGATAGAGGCTGGAACATACTATTACAAGGCCGCCGCTAACCACAACTGGAATGAGTATTGCATTCCTGGAGATGGGAGCAACAAGGAATTCACTTTCGATGAGTCCGGCATTTACACGCTCAAGTTCGTGGCAAATACAGAGACTGACGAGTTGACGCTGGACGTTGAGAAGACGGGCAACATCGTGGTACCCGATCCCACACTCTTCATCCTCGGTGAGGCCAACGACAACGGATGGGCTCCCAACGTGGGCGTGGAAATGACATACCTCGACGGTAAGTTCACCGCTGAGGACGTCACCTTCAAGGGTGCCAACGATGGCTTCTCATACTTCAGCTTCACAACCAAGTTGGCAGATAATCCTGACGACTGGGATTACATTACTCCGTTCCGCATTGGTGCTGTTTCCGACGGTGACTTCCTGGTTACAGAGGAATTGCTCGGACAGGAAATCTCCCTGACCAGTGATGGTGGACAGGCATTGAAGATCCCCGCTGGCATCTACACACTCGGTGTTAACCTCGAAACCATGAAGCTCGTGCTGACAAAGACGGGAACCATCGATCCCACCGCCATCGAGACCGTGGAGGTTGAAACCGCCAACAACGTGTACTACAACCTGCAGGGCCAGCGCGTGGCTGCTCCCACCAAGGGCATCTACATCCACAACGGCCGCAAGGTTATCGTGAAGTAATTTCCCCTTTGGCTTAATAAGCAAAAATCCCCGGAAGCCGTTTCCTCAGCTTCCGGGGATTTCTTCTTCCTAAAGGTGGGGCCAAAATAAAGGCCGCAGGAAACTGATTTTCCGTTTCCTGCGGCCTTTTCGTGATCCGCTTGGGGTTCGAACCCAAGACCCCATCCTTAAAAGGGATGTGCTCTACCTACTGAGCTAGCGGATCTACCAGACGATGTGTAATGCTTCCATTTTCATAAAAGCGGTGCAAAGGTAATATGTTTTTTTGAAATGGCCAAATTATTGGGACTTTTTTTTGTTTTTAGCGCGTTTTGAGGGCTTGAAAGCGGGGAAATGGGGGCTTTGTCGTGGTGGCATCACCACAAACGGGACGCAGGGGCTTAGGTTCTTTGTAGATGCGGGCTTAGGTTTTTGTGGAGGCGGGCGGCGTTTTGTGCATGTGCCAAACATTGATGATTTTTCGGCGGATGGCGGAGTGGTTGAGAATTGACGTAAGGGCGAAAATGATGAGGCCGGCGGCGATGGCAGGTACCAGCGTGTAGGCCTCGAATTTCGGGTAAAGCTCGCCAAATCTCGGTAAATAATGTTGTCGAGCCAGGGCGCAAAGGGCCAGCGAAACGACCAGCGCCAGCGTGTTGACCGTGAGCGCCAGGCGGTTGTAGGGCTTTCCCACGGCTTTCGGCGTATAGCCCATGAGCAGCAGGTTGTCGATTTTGTCAGTATGCTTTTGCAAAAGCAGGAAGATGCTGAGCAGCAGGACGTAGAACGCCAGCGCCGTGATGACGCCGCCGGTGGTGCCCACCAGTGTGATGATGGTTTTCAAGAGGCTGGCCGTGCGAGCCGCGTCGGCATCGGTCGATTCGGTGTCGTAGTTGTTGTCGCTGAGGAACTTGCTGATGTTTTCATCGGCCGTTTTGTTCACCTCCACGATAATTCTCGAAGGGCTTGTCGATCTGTCGGGCGACAATTCTCTGTTCATCTCGTCCATGAAGTTTTGCGGCACAAGAATGGTGTTGAGCCTTTTTGAGAAGGCCACCACGTGCCCCTTCATTTCCTTGCGTGCCGCCGTTCCGCTCAGGATGAGATGTATGCCCACCGCCTTGACGAGTCCTTCGGAAATGGCCGGCAGTCCGCGGCTTCCGGCAAATCCGAAGTTGTAGAGGTTGAGATAGTTGCGCGGAAGAATGATAGGCAGTTCGTCGGAGCCGGGCTCATATTTCCATTGAGAAAGGTCCACGTCGATGAACTTGTCGGGAATGGCTTCAAAGAACATTTCCGTTGAGAACTCCATGCCCAGCTTCCGGCTCCCTATTGTTGCGAAGACGTCAAATTGCGACGGCGTGAAGGGTGCATAGGCCGTTGTAAAGGACTGTCGGCCAATTTCTTCCGTTTCCTCCTGAGAAAACGTCGGCGCTTTCCCCGTGAGCGAGGTCAGTGTGCTCACGCGCTTGGCAATGATGATTTGCCCCGGCCTCATGAAGCTGTCGCCCTTGGTAAATAGCGGCACCACGTCGAAATAGAATTGCACGGCCGTCAAAATGATGGTCATGCCTAAAATGTTGGCGAGGATGAACCCCGCCAACTGTCCTTTTCCGATATTTTGTCTTAAAAGCTTGTTCGCCAGCTTTTTCATGGCTTCTTATTCGGCCATTTTCAGCCCGAAGTCTATGAGCAATTCCAGCAACGTGTGGTCCTTGTCCTTGGTATAGACGTTCATGGCTGCCTTTCCTTTTCCAGCATAGGTCACTTCGGCATAATCGAGTTGCTTGATCAGTTCGAGTGCGCTCTCGGCCTGCGGTCCGTTCATCTGAGAGGCGAACTTATTGAGGAAAGCCGCGTTGGCATAGAAATAGGATCCGGCTCCCTTGATGTCCTCTTTCTTGAAAGGCGCCTTTGCCTTGGCGAAGGCCGATTCGGCGTTGCCGAGGCAGAAATAGGTGGCGTTTTCCTTCATGCCGAAGTTGAGATAGAAGTTGTCGCCGAGTTCCAGTTCATATTTGTTGTCGCCTTGTTTCTTCGCGCCACCGGTTATCTGAGCCACCAAGTCCACCAGCGAAGCGTCCTTGGTTGTGATATATGCAAAGAGTTCGGGCATTTTTCTCTCCACGTTGAAGCCGGTGAGGCTCAGCACCATGTCGCCGTCGAGTGAGCCTATCACCTTCTCAAACATTTCTTTGGAGTTCTTGTCCATCTCCTTGTCGGCGCCCATTTCCTTAAAGAAATTCAGCGTTTCCTGGCCGTTCATGTTGGCAAAGAGTGCGATGCCGTCTTTTTCCACATAGTCGGCGAAGCGTCCCTTGATGGGCTGTGCCAGCTTATCGCCCTTGTCGATAATCTGCTTCCATTTGTCCGACTTTGCCAGAATTTCATACGAAAGCGTTCCCGTTCCCTTTTTCATGTCGAGGTCAACGATGTATGATGCGTCTTTCAGTTCAAGTCCTTGCGGCAGGGTGTTCTTGGTATTCGACGTTTGGGGCAGGTTTTCCAGGGCTGCTCCCGAAACGAGCATCTGCATCATTCCCTGCTTTTCGAACAACTTGTTCATGTCCTCGTTGGCGGCCATGGAGTTCTTTTCGTCGGCTTCAAACTTTGCCTGCACGGCCTTTGCCATCTTGTTGACGTCTGCACCGGCCTCAATAGCAGTGATGTAGAGCATGTCAGCGTCGAAGAACACGGCAACATTGTTGTTGACGAAGACGTTGAGTTTTTCCTTTTCCGACACTTTCTCGGCTCCCGACTCCTTGGCCAGGGTGTTGAGCATTTCGGTCAGCTTGTTCTTGTTGTCCACGGCTCCCACCAGCACCGGCGCGTCTTTTCCCGAGTTGTCCACGAAGATGAACAGGGGTTGCATGAGGTCGATGCCGGCGTTCATGGGGTTGTCCACGATTTCCTGGGCCAGTTTCTTTGCCTCACTGCTCATTTCTGAGTCCTTGAGGTTTTTCTCAATGAATTTCTTCAGCTTGTCGTTGTTGGCGGCTCCGCTTGCGTCGATGACTTTCTTGGCATCGATTTTCACCACCATCATAGCGTTGTCGGGAATGAGCTTGACGTGCTTGGGCGCTTTCGAGCACGATGCAAGGGCAAGGATAAGAAGTGCCAGCCCTGCCAGTTGGTACAATTTCTTGATGTTCATAACGTTGAATGGATTTAAAGGGTTAAGATGATATTTCAGGTGTCTTTCTTTTCGTTTTCGAGGGCTTTTTTGTAACATTCGCGGCAGAGCGGTTCATACTCCTGCGTTTCACCCAGCAGCACGCGCTTGTCGTTCTTCACCAGTCGGTGGCTCACGTAGGCCAGTGCCCCGCATTTCACGCAGATGGCGTGAACCTTCGTCACTTCGTCGGCAATGGCGCACAGTGCCGGCATGGGTCCGAAGGGCACGCCCTTGAAGTCCATGTCGAGTCCGGCCACGATGACTCTTACGCCCCTGTTAGCCAGGTCGTTGCACACGCTCACCAGCCCGTCGTCGAAGAACTGCGCCTCGTCGATTCCCACCACGTCGATGTCGCTCGTGAGCAACAGGATGCTCGACGAGGAGTCGATGGGCGTCGAGGTGATGGAGTTCTGGTCGTGGCTCACCACGTCGTGGTCGCTATATCGGATGTCGAGCGAGGGTTTGAAAATTTCCACCCGTTGCCGAGCAAACTTGGCCCGTTTGAGCCGACGGATGAGTTCCTCGGTTTTTCCCGAGAACATCGACCCGCACACCACTTCTATTCTTCCGGGGCGGTGCGTTTCCCCCATTGTCTGTTGTGTCATGATTGCCGTTTTTCCTTGATGCACGGGCATTTCCCGCCCTTTCTCTCCCAGCCGTCTGAGCAGAGGGGAGAGGGCGCTTGCCCGTTTCGAGTGCAAATATAAGTAAAAAAAACGAATTAGGAACCAGTAGGCCCAAGTTTTTTTGATTTCTTTACGGCAAAGCAAAATAATGGTTACTGTTGTTACGTTTTTCCATCGCCTCCGACCGAGGTTTTTTTCATGCTGGAAGGGCAGAAAAAAGGATTCGTGCGCTGTATGTACCCATGCTGTAGGCAAAATTACGACGCAGAGTCCGTCCGCTTCGGCACACCCGGGTGGTTTCGGACATACATGAAGAATATCCCTACGCGGAAAACGGCATTTGCGATATTGCGCAGGCCCATCATTTTGTCAAGATATTTCAAAAAAATTATCCACCTGCCATTGGCTTGACCGCAATTTTCGAGGAGAGATTTGGCACTTTGAGAGGAGAGATCTTGAAGTTTGAGAGGCGAAAAATGCGGTCAAACTAAGCGTGATTTTTGAGTGCCTGATTATCAAGTAGTTACAAAAGCGGCCAATTTTGGCCGCTTTTGTCAAGTTTTTTTACCAATTTCAGAGGGGTGAAAAGGCTATTTTTTCCTGCCCTTGAAGAACGAGAAAACGGCCAGCGCGATGACCAGTATCGCCACCAGATAGGCCCAGGTGTGGCTGACCCGCGAGGTGGCCTTGATGACATAGTCGCCGGGGATGAGCCGTTCGCCCGTCAGCGCATAGAAAATGGTGCCGTCGTGGAGGAGCCCCGAGCCGGTGTCGGTGACCGTTCCCGGCATTGTCAGCGAGTAGGGTGCGTTGAGCCACAGGATGTTGAGGCGTTTGTACAGCTCCTGGTTCAGCCCTTCGCCCAAGGGGGTGTGGTCGTCGAAGAAGACGTTGTAGGCATCGGAGTGGAAGAAGTCGTGCAACGATTTCTGGGGCTCCACGTCCAGGATGTTGTCGATGTCCTTCATGACGGTGGCGAACAACGAGTCGTGGAGTTCCACGAACTTTTCGCGGCTGACGGGAGGGTGGGGGATGGCGTCGTAATGGCTTTCGATATAGTCGAAGCAAACCTTGAACAGGTTGTCGTTCAGCCATTTGCTGACGAATGGCTCCACCTCCTCAATCTTCTGCGCGGCCTCGGCTCCGCTCATTCCTTCCAGCAGGTTGGGTTGTCCGGTGAACCAAAAACTTATCGTCTCTTTGTCGGCATAGTCGGTGGCCGGGAGCGGGAACGTGTCGCCCACGCAGGTGAACACCTCGGTGAATGTGTATTCGGTGTAGAACCATCGGAAGCGTTTTTCCAGCGTGGCTTTCGATTGCAGGCGGCTTCCGTTCAGCAGCAGGGGCGTGGCCTGGCTCATCTGTTCGGCCGAGGGGAAATGGCGGCTGAAGGTGGTGGTTACCGAGTCGCCGGGCCCGATGTCGGTGTGCCATTGGCTCAGGCTGTCGTTGACGAGGGTTTCGGGCAGGGGGTGTGAAAGGCCGGTGCTGTCGGCCCATAGCGAGTCGCGCGTCTCCTTCGGCATGACGTTGGTGTAGCTGACCTCGCGGGTACACGAGCCGTCCTCGTGGACTATGGTGTGCATCCTCACTTCGTTTTGGCTGCACGATGCCAGCAGCATGGCGGCTGCCAGGCAAATCAGGGTGAAATTACTTGTTTTCATGGAGCATTTTTCTTAATTGGGTGTAGTTGATTTGTTGATGCAGGCGCTGCCGGCGGTGGCCTGTGTAAACGTTTTTCAGTGTGCTTCCCTGCGGCCGGCTTGCGATGTCGGCGCCATGAACGGCTTCGGCAGGGCTTTCGTGATTGTCGAAGGGACTGTTTACCACGAAGAAAAGTCCAGCCAGCCACAGTGCCGCCACCGACGAAACGATGCGCAGGGCGCGGAGCCACGGCGTGCGGGCCTTGGTCTGCGGCGCGGTGTCTGCCGCTTTCATGCGCTGCAAGAGGCGGTCGTTCAGTCCGTCGGGCATGGCCGGCAGTTTCTGCTCGCGTCGGCCCACGGCCTCGCGCAGGTTGGTGTCGTGTTGAAGGGCTTCAATGTCGTTCATTGTTCATAGGGTTTTAATGATTCGGTAGAGTTTCTTGCGGATGCGGCATAGTTGCGAGCCGACGGTCGAGGGTCCGGACCCCGTGATGTAGGCAATGTCGGCCAGGCTCAGGCCGTCGTAGTAGAACATGGTGATGAGTGCCTGCTCGTGGGGCGGCAGTTTTTCTATGGCCTCCTCCAGCTGGCGGATGGTGTGCTCGTCGGGCTGGCTGTCGGCGGGGGTGTCGCTGAGCCGCTCTGCTCCCATGCTGCCTTCGTCAAGATAGACGATTTGCGGTTTCTTTCCCCTCACTAAGTTCAATGATTCGTTGTAGGCGATGCGTCCGAGCCAGGTGGCCAGCGAAGCCTGCCGGCGGTCGTAGGTGGCTATGCTGCGCAGGGCTTTCAGGAACACGTCCTGATAGACCTCTTCGGCATCCTCGCGGCGCGGCACTATGCGCTGCACCAAGCGGAACACCGCCGCCCCGTAGTCGGTGAGCAGGCGCTGGCAGGCGGCGGGGTCCTGGCGCCGCAGGCCGTCAATCAGTGCATCGGTTTTCTGTTCCATTGTTCTGCTTTTTTTTGAGGTTGTTCCGAGGGTGTTGAAACCTTTTTTCATTATTATATACACGGAAAAAAAGGAAAACATTGCATTTTTTGTAAACTTTTTTTGATTTTCCTAAGACTTCCAAGGACTTCCTAGGCTTTCCTAGGACTTCCTATGTCTTCCTAGGCTTTCCTATGTCTTCCTAAAAAAGAAAAAATCCCGCTTTCTCCCCGAAATGAAAAGAAAAACCCGTTTTCTTTTTGCATTTCAATCCTTTCTTCGTAACTTTGCCCCCCAAATGGGCATCCTGTATGTAGTTCCCACTCCGGTGGGCAATATGGAAGACATGACGTTGCGTGCCGTCCGCGTGCTGAAAGAGGCCGACCTGATATTGGCTGAGGACACGCGCACAAGCGGCGTGCTGCTGAAGCATTTCGACATCAAGAACCGCCTCATGTCGCACCATAAGTTCAACGAGCACGGCACCGCTCACGGAATTGTGGAGCGCCTGCTGGCCGGCCAGACGGTGGCGCTCATCAGCGATGCGGGCACGCCCGGCATCAGCGACCCCGGCTTCTTCCTTGTGCGCGAGGCGGTGGCTGCTGGCGTGGAAGTGCAATGCCTGCCCGGAGCCACGGCTTTCGTGCCGGCGGTGGTGAGCAGCGGACTGCCCTGCGACCGCTTCTGCTTCGAGGGCTTCCTGCCACAGAAGAAAGGGCGCATGACGCGACTGGAGGCGCTGAGCAGCGAAACGCGAACCATGGTGTTCTATGAAAGTCCCTACAGGGTGCTCAAGACGTTGCAACAACTCGCCGACGTCATGGGAAGCGAGCGGCAGGCCGCCTGTTGCCGAGAAATATCTAAAATCCACGAGGAAACCGTGAGGGGAACGCTCGGGCAGCTGGTGGAACACTTCACACAGACCGAGCCGCGCGGGGAATTTGTCATCGTGGTGGCTGGATTTAACCCGAAATAAACTTTTTTCGCCCCGCGGTTTAAACTATCCTGCCCGCGTTCACGTCAACTGATTGAAAATCGTTTTAGGAAATTCAATATCAACAAAAAATAGCACATTATGAAAAAGTTATTGTTTGTGGCCGTTTGCCTCATGGCAATGGTTGCGTGTGATCAGAAAAAAACCGAACCCGTAGTGCCCGATGGCGGACAGACCGATTCGCTGCAGCGCATTATCGACCAGAAGGAGCGTGAATACAACGACCTGATGGGCACACTGCTTGAGATTGAAGACGGCTTCCGCGAAATCAACGAGGCCGAGCACCGCGTGAACGTGGCCCGCAGTGGCGAAAGGGCCGACAAGGCACAGCAAATCCGCGAGAACATCCAGTTCATCTCCGACCGCATGAAAAAGAACCGTGAACTCATCGCAAAGTTGCAGAAACAACTTGAGGAGCAGAAGGCTGAAGGCGGGAAAATGGTGGACCAGCTTCAGAAAACCATCGACGGGCTGAACAAGCAGATGGAAGACAAGGAGGCAGAAATAAAGAACCTGCAAACACTGCTTGAAGCCAAGGACATCCGCATCAGCGAACTTGACGAAACCGTCACCAAGCTCGACAACGACAACAAGAAGTTGCAGACCGAGAGTGCCAAGAAGACCGAGGTCATCAACGAGCAGGATGCACAGCTCCACACGGCATGGTATGTGTTTGGCACGAAGAAGGAACTGAAGGAGCACCGCATCCTTTCCGACGGGGAGGTGCTGCAGGGCAACTTCGACAAGAACTACTTCACCAAGATCGACATCCGCCAGGTCAAGGAGGTGAAGCTCTATTCCAAATCGGTGAAAATGCTTACCTCGCACCCCGCCAACAGCTATGTGCTGGCACAGGATGCCAACAAGCAGTACACCCTCCGCATCACCAACCCGCAGTCGTTCTGGAGCACCAGCAAGTACCTGGTGATTCAGGTGAAATAAGCCTTTTACGGATATACATCATAGCAATCCCCACGGCCGGAAATCTTCCGCGCTGTGGGGATTTTTTTTGAGGCCGTGAAAAGCCGGGCGGCAACTATCTTTTCGACTGAAAAAATTGTTGCATCAACTGGCGACACTCATCCTCGAGCACGCCGGCGGTTACCGTGGCCCGCGGGTGCAGGGCCTGGGGTGCAAAGCGGCGGAAACCGCGCTTGGGGTCATCACAGCCATATACCACGCGGCGAATCTGCGCCCAGCCGATGGCGCCGGCACACATCACGCACGGCTCAACGGTGACGTAGAGCGTACATTCCGTAAGATATTTTCCGCCGAGGCCGCCGGCAGCCGCCGTGATGGCCTGCATCTCGGCATGCGCCGTGACGTCGGTCAGCGTTTCCGTGAGGTTGTGGGCGCGGGCCACGATGCGGTCGCGGCAGACAATGACGGCCCCCACGGGAATTTCGTTTTCGCGAAGAGCGGCCAGCGCCTCGTCGAGGGCACGGCGCATGTAGTATTCGTCTTTCTTTTGCAGTTCTTCAAGGTGAGTCATGGGCTCGCAATTTTTTTTCGATGCAAATTTATGGAAAAACGGGGAAAAAGCAAAAAGAAAGGTCGGGAAAAACTGATTTCCACTTGTTCTTCTTGAAGTTGGCCGAGTTTTCGCCCAAAATGTTTTGCAGTTAGCGCGAAAAATGCTATTTTTGCAATGCAATAGCCATGAACATCAAGACACTATACCTGAAAGAGGTGGACTCCACCAACAACTTCCTTTTGGACTATGAGCCGGAAAACGGGGAAGACATGACGGTGGCGTGGACCGATTTCCAGTCGGCGGGCCGAGGCTGCGGCACCAACACCTGGGAGAGTGAGGCCGGAAAGAACCTCACTTACAGCGTGTTGCTGTTTCCGAAACATGTGGATGCCCGCAACCAGTTCATTCTCTCCATGGCCAATGCGGTGGCATTGAAACGGGTGCTCGATGCCTATCTTGGCAACGTCAGCATCAAGTGGCCCAACGACATTTATTGGCGCGACTGCAAACTTTGTGGCACGCTCATCGAGGCCCGTCTGAAAGGGCAAATGGTGCGGCGATGCGTACTGGGCACGGGCATCAACGTCAACCAGCGCCGTTTTCTCAGCAATGCGCCCAACCCCGTGTCGCTTTGCCAGGTGCTCGGACACGACGTGGACCGCATGGAGGTGCTCCGGGCGGTGACGGAAGAAACGGCGCGGGCCATGCTACAAGTGGAAAACCAGGCATGGGAACCGTTGCGAAACGAATATCGTTCGGCGCTCTACCGCCGCGGGGAAACCCACCTGTTCCGACTTCCCGACGGTCAGACGAAAGCCCTCACCCTGGAAACCGTCAGCGACGACGGCCACCTGTTGTTGCGCGAATCATCGTCCGGTGCGCTGATGTCCTTCGGCTTCAAAGAAATACAATTCATCATTTCATCATAATTATGACAAGATTTAAAAGAATTTTACTTAAACTCAGCGGCGAGAGCCTGGCCGCTGGCGGCAAGACGGGCATCGACGAGCAGCGCCTTGCCGACTATGCGCGGCAGATAAAGGAAGTTCACGACATGGGCGTGCAGATTGGCATCGTCATCGGCGGTGGCAACATTTTCCGTGGGCTGAAAGGGGCCCAGAAAGGCTTCGACCGCGTGAAGGGCGACCAGATGGGCATGATGGCCACCGTCATCAACTCGCTGGCGCTGAGCTCTGCCCTCGATTCCGTGGGCGTGAAGAACAAGGTGCTCACCGCCATACGCATGGAACCCGTGGGCGAGTTCTACTCTAAATGGAAGGCCATCGACGCCATGAACGACGGCTTCGTTTGCATCTTCTCGGCAGGAACCGGACAACCCTATTTCACCACCGACACCGGCAGCAGCCTGCGCGGAGTGGAGATTGAGGCCGACGTCATGTTGAAGGGAACCCGCGTGGACGGCATCTATACCGCTGACCCTGAGAAGGATCCCACCGCCACCAAGTTCACCGACATCACCTACGAGGAAGTGCTGGCCCGCAACCTGAAAGTGATGGACCTTTCGGCCGTCGTCATGTGCAACGACAACAACCTGCCCATCTACGTCTTCAACATGGACATTGTGGGCAACCTCAAAAAAGTCATCGACGGGGAAGACATCGGAACGCTGGTGCATCCGTAAAAGGCATCAGAATTAAAAAGAAAGCAGGAGATAAACATCGGTTGAAGAGTTTATCTCCTGCTTTCTTTATATAAAACCCTGTGTTCACGCTTCCTCGAACTCCACGTATTCGCCTTCGTTATCGGGAACAATTTTGCGGTTCTGCTCCTCTGGCGGACGCGTGTCGGTGATGGCTGGGCCGTCAACATTGCGGGGGCGCGGCGTTTCCTTGAAAACCTTGCGCACCCGTTTCATCATGGTGAGCACAATGATGATCACCAGGGCCAGGAAGCCTAAGAAAAGCAGGAGAAGGAAAAGCAGGAAATGCACCATGGCTCTTTATTTGTCGGCACCGGCCGGTTTTCTTTCATAAATCATCAGGAAAAGCGACACCAGCACATACCATGCCACCACCAGTGCGATGCCTGCCACGGAGAAGGCCAGGAGCATGAACAGGGCGGTGGCCGCGAAGACATATTTCACTTCGTTGCCACGCCATCCCCAGTGCTTGAATTTCAAGGCGAACATAGGAATTTCGCTTACCAGCATCCAGCAACTCAGCAACATCAGGCCGATAATCAGGGGCACAGCCCAAGAGAGGCTCTCAATGCGCGGTCCCAGTCCCACGAACAACGACCCCCAGAACAGCGCGTTGGCCGGCGTGGGCAGGCCGATGAACGATGTGGTCTGCCGTTCGTCAAGATTAAATTTGGCCAGGCGCAGGGCAGAGAATGCCGCCATGAGGAACGCCGTGTAGGGAAGAATATCGCGTACCCCCGAAAGATAGTCGGGTATGGGCAGCACTTGAAGTTCGTAGAAAATCATGGCCGAGGGCGCCACGCCGAAGGTGACGTCGTCGGCCAGCGAGTCGAGTTCTTTTCCGATGGACGACGACACCCCGAGCACACGGGCCGACAGGCCGTCGAAGAAGTCGAACACCGCACCTGCCACCATCCAAGCCAGTGCCGCCTCAAGGTTGCCCCAAAGTGCGCACGTCACGGCAATGCAGCCCGAAATAAGGTTGCAACAGGTAATGGCGTTGGGAATATGTTTGGTGAAAGACATTTTTTATTTGTTTGTTAAAGGAATCAAGGAGTTTGGGAGGATGTTGCGCTACGCTAAATGATAAATGACAAATGACAAAGCATTTTAGTTGTGAGTTTTGAATTATGAATTATGATTTAATGCGGCAGTTTTTTCACCTTTTCAATTATATAATGGCGGCAGCAAATATTTCACTCTTCACTCTTCACTTTTCACTTTTAAGTCGTGCGATAACCGTTTGGTCGCCCGTAGTGCTTTGTCCCATTTTTACGCATATTTCAGTGCCCAGGGGCAAGTAAACGTCCACCCTTGAGCCGAACTTGATGAACCCCAGGTGCTCGTCGATGTAGCAGTCCTCGTCGTCCTTGGCGTAGGTGACGATGCGGCGCGCCACGGCTCCGGCCACCTGCCGGCAAAGAATTTCCTGGCCGTCGTCGGTTTCCAGCATGATGTCGGCATGCTCGTTTTCCTCGCTCGCCTTGGGAAGCCATGCTTTGTAGAAATTGCCGTTGAAGTGCTTCACGAATTTCACCCGCCCGTCCACGGGGAACCAGTTGGCGTGAACGTTGAACAGGCTCATAAAGATGCTCACCATAAGTCGCCGGTCGTGGAAGTAGTTGGTTTCCTCCACTTCCTCAATCACCACCACGCGGCCGTCGGCCGGTGCCACCACGATGCCCTCGGTGTCGGTGGGGAAATAGCGTATCGGGCAACGGAAAAAGTTCACCATGATGGCATAGACCACCGCCATGACGGCCGCCAGGCACTTGAACCGGAGCCCGCCGTCGTCGAGGCGCCACGCCAGAAGCCCAACGGCAAGCATGGCAATGCCGACGTAGAGCAACGTGTTGGACCCTTCACGATGAAGGCGTATGTTTTTTATTTTTTTGATTCTTTGTCCCATGAGATATTTGGGTCGTAGCTACAAAAACTCGTGCAAAGGTACGAAAAAAAATATTTTTACACCTCGTTGTTAAGTTTTTTTTCATTCTTCGCACCTCTTTTCCGTCATTTTCATGCTTTTGGAACGTTTTTATGGCGAAAAAGGTTCTGTTTTCCGTTTTTTTTCGTAACTTTGCCATATATTTCTATTTCTATGATGGAGTACAGAAGTTCAGAAGTTGCAGGAGTTCAGACAATAGTCTTTTCCCCAAAGAAAACGGTGGCGTTAAAACTATTGTCTGAACTCCTGCAACTCCTGAACTCCTGAACTCCTAAAATATATAAGCACCCTTAAACACCGCCCCTATGAAGTCAAGACCATCCCTCAATCCCCGTTTCCTTTTGGCCCTGTTGTTGTGCATGGCATGGCTGTTTGTGCGCGCCGCCGGGCCGTCCTACAGCCTCGTGGTTTACACCGTTGACGGATTGCGCACCGCCTACGCCTTCGCCGACCGTCCGGCCATCACCATCGAGGGCACCACGTTCCACGTCCGCTCAAACACGATGGACGCCGAATACCCCGCCACCTCCATTCTCCGTTTTACCCTTGAGGCCTCCGACAGCCCCGAGCCCTCCGACGGCTATTGGCTCGTGGTTCACACCGCCGGCGACCATGCCGACGGCTATGCCTTCGCCGACCGCCCCGAGGTGCATATCAGCGGCCGGTTGTTCAATGTCACCGCCGCCGGTCGCACCGTGGCCTATCCTGCCGCCAGCATAGTGCGTTTCACCATCGACGACCATTACACTCCGCAATCCGTGGCCACCAGTGTGCCCGCGCCCCGCGAAGTCCGTCCCGCCGCTGATGAGTCGCCCCGTCTGCACCTCTCCCCCGGCACGGTCAGCGTGAGCGGCCTGCAGCCCGCCACCACCGTGCGCGTGTTCGACGGCGGTGGGCGCCTGGCTTTAACGGCCACTGCCGCTTCCGACGGTTCCCTGAGCTTCTCCACCGACCCGCTCCGCCCCGGCATTTATGTGGTCAGTATCGGAAAAACCACTTTCAAGATTCTCAGGAAGTAGTGCCCCGGGAATCCTTTGGAACTATTGTTTAAACACCCGAACTCAAAAAGAAAACACATAATCATCAATCATTATGAAAAAGACTTTTATCCTATTCTTCGCCCTTGCCTTGGCCTTTGCCGTTCAGCCGGCCCATTCGCAGGGCATCATTGTGAACAAGACCGACGGCACATCAGTCCGCTTCAACGCCTCTGAAGTAGAGAGCATCACCACCTTTGGCTATGACGATGGCCCGGCCTCTGAAAATACCTTCACCGTCAATGGCGTCAGTTTCAAGATGGTGAAGGTTGCCGGCGGCACGTTCCAGATGGGTGCGACATCAGAGCAGGGGAGCGATGCTTCTGACGATGAGAAACCAGTCCACAGCGTGACGCTTTCCGACTACTGGATTGGTGAGACGGAGGTGACGCAGGCCCTGTGGCAGGCCGTCATGGGCAGCAATCCTTCCTGGTTCACGGGTGACAGCCAACTTCCGGTGGAGAATGTCAGTTGGAATGACTGCCAGACGTTCATCCAGACGTTGAACGAGCTGACGGGCCAATCGTTCCGCCTGCCCACGGAGGCCGAATGGGAGTTTGCGGCCCGCGGCGGCATTTCCACGCTGGGCTACAAGTATGCCGGCAGCAATACGGTTGGCGACGTGGCCTGGTACAAGGACAATTCAAGCAGCAAGACCCATCCTGTTGCCACAAAATCCCCGAATGAGCTTGGCCTTTACGACATGAGCGGCAACGTGTGGGAGTGGTGTCAGGACTGGTATGGCAGTTACAGCTCTTCAGCCCAGACGGACCCTGTCGGTCCTTCGTCGGGCTCAAGCCGGGTGCCGCGCGGGGGCAGCTGGTTCATCAATGCCGGGGGCTGCCGTGTGGCGGCGCGCAACGGCTACACGCCCTCTATCCGCTCCAGCGACCTCGGGCTGCGCCTCGCTTTTTAGTTCTTCCAAAAAAAAGAAAGAAAAAAACTATAACAAATAAATTGTCGCATAGGCATGATGGAAAAAAGCGGCCATCAAGGCCGCGCCATCATGTCGATGCGAAAATTTTGGCGCAAAAAAGCCCAGTTTTGCCTCTGTTCTTCCGAATATACAAATTCGGCAGAATGGGGATTTTATCCGCTTGTAGGGACATACTTTATGTATGTCCGCCCCCCCGAGACCATCCGAAACCATTTGAATATGCCGCGGCGGGCGGACATACATGAAGTATGTCCCTACTTTCGTGGAAATTTTCGTTCAGGTGAATTTTTGATTTTTGAACGGGGTAAAGTTTGTCTGATAGTAGGCGACGCTGATAGTAGCCGACGCTTCCAAGCGTCGGACTAACTTTTTTTTACTCCAACGCTTGAAAGCGTCGGCTCCTGTATCGTCTGGGTATTTTTTATTTACTCCGACGCTCGGAGGCGTCGGCTCCTATTGGCGTCGGTCCCTATTGGCGTCTGTCCCTATAGTATTCGAACTTTTTTTAGTTACTCCGACGCTTATAGGAGCCGACGCTTCCAAGCGTCGGACTAACTTTTTTTTACTCCAACGCTTGGAAGCGTCGGCTCTTGTATCGTTTGTTTTTTTATTTACTCCGACGCTCGGAGGCGTCGGCTCCTACCGCGTCGGCTCCTACCGCGTCGGCTCCTACTGCGTCGGCTCCTACCGCGTCGGCTCCTACCGCGTCGGCTTCTATAGGCATCGGCTTCTGCTGTCGGCTTTTCCTATTGGCTCCTATGGGCGTCGGCTTTTACTTGATTTTTCATTTGAAAATGCGTGAAAAGATGGGTAGGATGATGGGGTAAAATTGGTAAAAATATTTGACAAAATCGGGTAAAATTGGGTGGTTTTTGTAACGTATTGATAATCAGGTGGTTAAAAATGGGTTGGGTTTTGACCGCAAATTTCGGGGAGAAAACTTCAAGATTTCTCCTCTCAATCTTCAAAATCTCTCCTCGAAATTTGCGGTCAAACGTTTTTGGGGATGTAAAAAACCATGAAAAATTTTGACAAAAGCAAGGCGCTTCGCTAAATGAAAATTGATAAATGATAAATGACAACGTCGGCGGCTATTTTTCTCCGGCCCTTTGTTCAGGCGAATTTGCTATTTGCAGTTCTCCGCTTGTAGGGACATACTTTATGTATGTCCGAAATCAGGCGAATGTGCTGGGGCCGGCGGACATACATAAAGGCGGACATACATAAAGTATGTCCCTACAGTGTGTTTTTTTTCTTTAGCTTCGGCTCCTTTTCTCCGCCTCTCCTTAGAAAACTATTGAAAACTATATTTCTCCGCCCCTCTTGTTCATGCGTTTTTCCGCATGTAGGGACATACTTTATGTATGTCCGAAATCAGGCGAATGTGCTGGGGCTGGCGGACATACATAAAGGCGGACATACATAAAGCATGTCCCTACAGTGTGGAATTTTGCTTTAGCTTCGTCTCCTTTTCTCCGCCTCTCCTTAGAATACTTCTATAGAAAAAAAGTTCCTTGGAATAATAGCCCTCCTCTACGAGGAATAGATTATAAATAATGTATAGCCAAAGAGTCGTAAAACGATTTTAGAGTCATTTTCATATTTTTCACTTTTCACTTTCCCCCTTTATTGTTTTTCTTTGTATCTTTGTGCGCAAATTGGCATCATAAGCGAAGGATAATGGAGGATTTCGTTCATCTTCACGTACATACATACTACAGCATCCTCGACGGGCAGTCGCCCATCAAGCGGCTGGTTGACAAGGCCGTGGCCAACGGCATGAAGGGCATGGCCATTACCGACCACGGCGACATGTTCGGCATCAAGGAGTTTTTCGACATCTGCAACAGCACCAACAAGAAGCTCAAGGAGGAGGGCCGCCCGCCCTTCAAGCCCATCTTCGGTTGCGAGATGTATGTGGCCCACCGCCGCATGGAGGACCGCGACAAGGACCGCGGCGACAACAGCGGCTACCATCTCATTGTGCTGGCGAAGAACTACCAGGGCTACAAGAACCTCATCAAGCTGGTGAGCCGCTCGTGGACCGACGGATACTATTACCGTCCGCGCACCGACCGCGCCGACCTGGAGCGCCATCACGAGGGCCTCATCGTGTGCTCGGCGTGCATTGCCGGCGAGGTGCCCCACAAAATCCTGAACGGCGATATGGCCGGCGCCCGCGAGGCCGTGGAATGGTATCACCGCGTCTTCGGCGACGACTACTACCTGGAGCTTCAGCGCCACGAGGTGAAAGACCCCACGGTGCGCGCCAACCGCGAGACCTTCCCCCTGCAGCAGAAGGCCAACCGCGTGCTCATGGAGCTGGCCCGCGAATACGGCATCAAGGTGGTGTGTACCAACGACTGCCACTTCGTGGACCAGGAGAATGCCGAGGCCCACGACCACCTGCTCTGCCTGTCCACGGGCAAGGAGCTCGACGACCCCTCGCGCATGCTCTACTCCAAGCAGGAGTGGATGAAGACGCGCGAGGAGATGAACGAGGTGTTTGCCGACGTGCCCGAGGCCCTGTCGAACACCATAGAGATATTGAACAAGGTGGAGACCTACGACATTGAGCACGCGCCCATCATGCCCTTTTTCCCCATTCCCGCCGACTTCGGCACCGAGGACGACTATCGCCGGCGCATCAGCCCCGAGGAGCTCTTCCTTGAGTTCACCAGCGACGAGAACGGCCAGAACCCGTTGCCCCGCGAGGAAGGCGAGGCCAAGGTGAACAAACTGGGCGGCATCGACAAGCTCTACCGCATCAAGTTCGAGGCCGACTACCTTGGAAAGCTCGCCTACGAAGGAGCGCGGCGCCTCTACGGCGAACCCCTGTCGCAAGAGGTTGACGACCGCATACGTTTTGAGCTGCACATCATGAAGACGATGGGCTTCCCGGGATACTTCCTCATTGTGCAAGACTTTATCAACTCGGCACAAAAGGAACTCGGCGTCATGGTGGGCCCCGGGCGCGGCTCGGCCGCCGGCAGCGTGGTGGCCTACTGCCTGGGCATCACGAAGATAGACCCCATCAAATACGACTTGCTGTTTGAGCGCTTCCTCAACCCCGACCGCATCTCGCTTCCCGATATCGACACCGACTTCGACGACGACGGGCGCGGCCGCGTGCTCGAATGGGTGGAGGACAAATACGGCCACGACAACTGCGCCCACATCATCACCTACGGCACCATGGCCACCAAGAACTCCATCAAGGACGTGGCGCGGGTGGAGAAGGTGCCGCTCGACGTGGTGAACCGCCTGTGCAAGGCCATTCCCGACCGCCTGCCCGAAGGTGCGAAAATGAACCTCACCAACGCCATCAAGTATGTGCCCGAGTTGCGCGAGGCCGAGGCGTCGCCCGACGAACGCTTGCGCAACACCATGAAATACGCCAAGATGCTGGAAGGAACGGTGAGGGGCACCGGCATCCATGCCTGCGGGTTCATCATCTGCCGCGACCCCATCTCCGACTGGGTGCCCGTGTCGGTGGTGGAAGACAAAGACGACAAGGGCCACAAGTTGCATTGCACGCAATACGACGGCCACGTCATTGAATCGACGGGACTTATCAAGATGGACTTCCTGGGCCTGAAAACCCTGAGCATATTGAAAGAGGCGGTGGAGAACATCCGTCTCACCACGGGGAAGGTCATCGACCTCGACACCATTCCCATCGACGACCCGCTGACCTACGAGCTCTACCAGAAAGGCAACACCATCGGCACGTTCCAGTTTGAGTCGGCCGGCATGCAGAAATACCTTCGCGAGCTGCACCCCACGGTCTTTGAGGACCTCATCGCCATGAACGCCCTCTACCGTCCCGGCCCCATGGACTATATTCCCGATTTCATCAGGCGAAAGAAGGACCCGTCGCTCATTTCCTACGACATTCCCTGCATGGAGAAATACCTGAAGGACACCTACGGCATCACGGTCTATCAGGAGCAGGTGATGCTTCTTTCAAGGCAGCTGGCCGGCTTCACCCGCGGCCAGAGCGACTCGCTCAGAAAGGCCATGGGAAAGAAGAAAATTGCCGAGATGGAGAAGCTGGAGGTGCTCTTCTACCAGGGGGGCGTGAACAACGGCTACGACAAGACGGTGCTCAACAAGATTTGGGAGGACTGGAAGAAATTTGCCAGCTACGCCTTCAACAAGAGCCACGCCACCTGCTATTCGTGGGTGGCCTATCAGACGGCCTACCTCAAGGCCCATTACCCGGCGGAATACATGGCCGCCGTGATGAGCCGCAACTTCAACAACATCACCGAGGTGACGAAGCTCATGGACGAATGTCGCTCGATGGGCATTCCCACCCTGGGTCCCGACATCAACGAGAGCCGGCAGAAGTTCTCGGCCAACAAGAAGGGCGAGATACGCTTCGGCCTGGCCGCCATCAAGGGCATGGGCTCGGCAGCCGCCGACGCCATCATTGAGGAACGCGACAACAACGGACCCTTCAAGGACATCTACGACGTGGTGCAGCGCGTGAACCTTCAGGCCTGCAACCGCCGGGCACTGGAAAGCATGGCGCTGAGCGGCGGATTCGACAGCTTCGGCATCGGCCGCGACCAGTATTTCGGCACCGACAGCAAGGGCACCGCCTTCCTCGACACCCTCATGAAATACGGCAACCTCTTCCAGGTGGAGCAAAAGCAGGCGGCCAACTCCCTTTTCGGAGGGTTCGACGCCGTGGACATTGCCACGCCACCCGTTCCCACGCAATATGAGCAATGGAGCAACCTGGAACGGCTGAACCGCGAGCGCGAGCTGGTGGGCATCTATGTGTCGGCCCATCCGCTCGACGACTTCAGCCTGGTGCTCAAGGGAATGTGCAACACGTCGTGCGTGGAGCTCAACGACAAGGACCTGATGTCGCAAAAAGACGAAGTGACCTTCGGCGGCATCGTCACCGATATGCGGTCGGCATATACGCGGGCCGGAAAGCCCTGCGGATTTGTGAAGATAGAGGACTTCAACGGGCAGGGCGAACTGGCACTGTGGGGCGAAGACTGGGGGAAATGGCAAGGAATGCTCAGCCCCGGGAACACCGTCTTCGTGAAAGCCAAGATGGTGCAACGCTTCCGCGACAGCACCATGAAGGAGATGCGCGTGTTGGACATCCAGTTCCTTCAGACGGTGAAGGAGCAGCGCATAGAGGCCTTCACCATCTGCATCGACTCCGACAACCTTGACGCCACCGTGGTGAACGACCTCGACGTCATCTTCTCGGACCATCCCGGGAAAGTGCAGCTCTATTTCCAGGTGAAGGACAATGAGCACAACAAAACCGTTACGCTCCATGCGCGGGGGAAGTCCATCGACATCAGCCGCGAACTGCTCTCGTATGTGGAGGGGCATCATGCCATGAGCTACAAAATCAACTGATATCTTTAAAGTGAAAAGTGAAGAGTGAAGAGTGAAAAATTTGCTGCCGCCATCATATAATTGATAAGGTGAAAAAGTGAAAAGTGAAGAGTGAAAAATTTGCTGCCGCCATCATATAATTGATAAGGTGAAAAAGTGAAAAAACTGCCGCATTAAATCATAATTCATAATTAAATACTCATAATTAAAATACTTTGTCATTTATCATTTAGCGTAACGTAAACTCCAAAAGACAAGCTTGAGGAACTTGAATTATAATCAATATTCATTCATTAAAAAATAGAATCAAATGGAAGTACAAATCACAACTGAAAACATTGCGGGCTACCTGAACGGTGAACAGCCCCTGGTGGTGGATTTTTGGGCTACATGGTGCGGGCCGTGCCGCATGGTGGCTCCCGTCATTGCCGAACTGGCCGAGGAATACGACGGCCGCATTGTGGTGGGAAAATGCGATGTGGAGGAGAACGACGACGTGGCCGCCGAATTTGGCATCCGAAACATTCCTACCATCCTCTTCTTTAAAAACGGAGAACTGGTCAACCGCATGGTGGGCGCACAACCCAAGGCAGAACTGAAAAAAGCTATGGAGGCACTGCTATGAGGAATTTGCGATTGTCGATGTTCCTTCTGGGGCTTGTGATGGCATTGGGCGTGTCGGCCCAAGGCCGTTGCAAAGGATTTGTGTTCGACACCGACGGCTACGTCAACGTGAGGAAGTCGCCCACCACCAATTCGCCCGTGGTGCGGAAGATGGACAACGACCAAATCCTCTTTTATGAACCCACCGGCTCCAACTGGTACAAGGTGAGCCTTACCGAGGCCGGCGCCGTCATTGGCTACGTCTATTGGAACCGCATCGCCGTGGCCGCCGACGACTTGGGCGGTTATGTGGTGACCGACCCCGACGGATTTACAAACGTCAGGGCGTCAACATCCACCAAGTCGGCCGTGGTGCAGAAGATGAAACGCAACACCATGTTCACCGGAACACCGGCCTATGTGGGCGGAAAACGGAGCAATTGGATAGGCGTGCTCGACGAGAACCAGAAGCTCATAGGCTTCGTCTATCTCACTAAAGTAAGGGGCGTGGAATAACGCTCCTTTTTTTCATTCTTCCACATTGCAGGGCCCTCTCACCCTGTAATGTGGAAGGCTTGTATTCCATGACTTGAAGAAAAAAACGGACAGAAGTTTGGCCGGATGGGATTTATTTTGTATTTTCGCATCCAAATCGTAAACAACACCTTGTAAAGATGAACAGAAAGACAACAAAATATAACTTGTCCGACAATCCCAGGTTGTACGACGTGTTGACGCGCATTGTGCTGGCCTTCATCTGTGTGGTCGTCATCGTGTGGGTTCTGCCGCGCATCACCATTCCCCGTTATGAAAGGCAAGTGGGCCAACCGTGGATGGACGACCTGCTGATAGCACCCGTTGACTTCTCGGTGATGAGGAACCGCGATTTGGTAAAAGCCGAGGAAGACTCCGTGAAGAAGGCCTATCAGCCCTATTTCAACTACAACGCGAAGGTGGAGGAAGAAGTGCTTGCCAGATTTCATGAGGAGTTCAGTGAGAGCCAAGAAAACATCAGTGCCGAAACTATTCCCATCGTCGATGAACTGTTGCACTCATGTTATGACACGGGCATCATGAGCCAAAAAGAATTTATTTCCAACAAAGACTCCACGAAGGCCATTCGGGTGCTCAAGGGAAACGACGCCTCGACACAGACGTTCGACAACCTTTATTCGCCGAGTAAGGCCTGTGATTTAATTTTGGACGATATACGACTGGCCAGCGAGCGGCCAAAACTGATGCGTCTGAACCTTTCCGACTACATAGAGCCCAACTTGGATTTTGACATCGAAAAGAACAGGGAAGAACTTGAACAGAACATCAGCCTCATTCCAAAGTCCGACGGGCACGTGATGGCCGGAGAGAAAATCATCGGAAAGGGCGATGTGGTGGATGAATATACAGACCGCGTCTTGTCAAGCCTGGAAGAGAAATTGAAAAAAGACAGTGCGCTGGAAGACAACGGCTATTCAATCCTGGTGGGGCAGATTGTCTTCGTGGCAGTGCTCATTCT
>JAFVHN010000085.1 GCA_017474515.1 Prevotella sp.
GCCGCATGCCATACACTTGTAAAGCTGGACTCCATTGCGAACACCGTTCTTCTTGGTTATCGGGGAGTGGCAGCAGGGACACTTTTTTTATTCATGGAAATGTCAGTTTTAGGGATTTTGAATCGCCTGCAAAGGTACTAAGAATCGGACTTCCCTGCAAGTCGCAGCCTGCAAAATGACCTATTGAGCGCTTTCAAAAGTATATTTTGCCTTCCAAAAAGTTGAAATGCCCGCAACCCCCGTGTTTGTCGGGGCTGCGGGCATGTTGTAGCCTGCAAAATGACCTATAGGTCGAATTGGCAAATCTCTCCCCGCAATTTGCGGTCAAGCCTTTTGGAGTAACCCAAAAACCATGAAAAATCTTGACAAAAATGGGATGATTTTTACAAATCCAATTTCCTAATGGCGGTCAATAACATGTACCCGCAAGTAGGGACGCGATGTATCGCGTCCGCAAATGAGGAAATACGGTTCATCGTAAGAGCTGGAGGCATCAACCCAAATCGGTCATCAGACATGCCAAAATCCGTGGCCTGGCCTATCTGATGACCGATTGAGGATAAAAGGTGAAGATGAAAAAAATCAGCCCCGCCGGTTGTTGGCGGGGCTGTTTTTTTATTTGACCTATAGGTCATTTTTGTTCAGCGTCTGCGGGGTGCATACCGTTTTGCACCGGCACTGGTACTGCCGTTCAGCGAGTAGATATAGCTCTGGTTCTGAACGGTCTCGGGCGTATTGCCCTTGTAGTTGACGAGCTTTCCGCAGATGATGACTTCATCGCCGGCCTTGGGCAGCGTGCCCTCGGTGTATTTGACGTTACCGAGGTAGAGGGTGCGGAAGACGTAGAACTTCTCACCACCGTCGGTGCCATCAGCAGAGATGTAGAAGGTGCAGTTGCCGTACTTGGCGTTGAACTGGTTGTTGTCGCTGATAGAGATAATCTTGCCCTTGATGTAGTAATCTTTGTCGGTGTTCTGGTCAGCGGGCAGGCCCGACACGAAGGCGTTGGCCTGTTGCGGGGTGAACGGGTTGGCCGCCGTGGTGCCGGCATTGCCTGAAGGCGTGTCACCGCCACCGCCTCCACCGCTGCCGGTATTGCCGTTGAGTGAGTAGATATAGCTCTGGTTCTGCACGGTTTCGGGCGTGTTGCCCTTGTAGTTGACAACCTTTCCGCAGATGATGACCTCGTCGCCGGCCTTCGGTTTCACGCCCTCGGTATATTTGACATTGCCGAGATAGAGGGTGCGGAAGACGTAGAACTTCTCGCCGTTGTTGGTGCCGTCGTCGGAGATGTAGAAGGTGCAGTTGCCATACTGAGTGCTGAACTGGTTGTTGTCGCTGATGGAGATAATCTTACCCTTGATATAGATGTCCTTGTCGGAGTTCTGGTCGGCAGGCAGCGACGACACGTAAGCATTGGCACCGGCCGCATTGTACGGGTTGGCAAGGGTGCCGTTGCCGGTGGCTCCACCGGGCTGCGGAGTGTCGCCGCCACCGGTATTGCCGTTGAGCGAGTAGATATAGCTCTGGTTCTGAACGGTCTCTGGTGTGTTGCCCTTGTAGTTGACAACCTTTCCGCAGATGATGACCTCGTCGCCCTTCTTGGGTTTCACGCCCTCGGTATATTTGACGTTGCCGAGGTAAAGGGTGCGGAAGACGTAGAACTTCTCACCGCTGTCGGTACCATCGTCGGAGATGTAGAAGGTGCAGTTGCCATACTGAGTGTTGAACTGGTTGTTTTCGCTGATGTCGATAATCTTACCCTTGATATAGATGTCCTTGTCGGAGTTCTGGTCGGCGGGCAGCGACTTCACGAAGGCGTTGGCGCCGGCAGCATTATACGGATTGGCAAGGGTGCCGTTGCCGGTGGCACCTCCGGGTTGCGGGGTGTCGCCGCCGCCACTGCCGTTGAGCGAATAGATATAGCTTTGGTTCTGAACGGTCTCGGGAGTATTGCCCTTGTAGTTGACCACCTTTCCGCAGATGATGACCTCGTCGCCCTTCTTAGGCAGAGTGCCGCCGGTGTATTTGACGTTGCCGAGGTAGAGCGTGCGGAAGACGTAGAACTTCTCGCTGTTTTCGGTACCGTCGTCAGAGATGTAGAAGGTGGCGTTGCCGTATTGGACGTTGAACTGGTTGTTGTCGGTGATGTCGATAATCTTACCCTTGATGTAGATGTCCTTGTCGGAGTTCTGGTCGGCGGGCAACGACTTCACGAAGGCATTTGCACCGGCGGCGTTGTACGGATTGGCAAGTGTGCCGTCGCCGCTGGGTTCTCCGGGCTTCGGGGTGTCGCCACCACCGCCACCGCCGTTGAGCGAGTAGATATAGCAACCCTGTGTAAACTCGGGGGTGTTGCCGCGGAAATTGACAACCTTTCCGCGGATGACAACCTCGTCGCCCTCCTTGATTTCATCTTCAGAAGTAAATTTCTTCCCGCCCACGGAGTTGGCGCGATAAACTTCGAGTTGTCCGGCGGTGGAACCTTTCACGTCGGAGATGAAGAAGGTGGCGTTGCCGTAGGAGGTTGAAATCTCATTGATTTGCGAGATGTAGCCCTTGCAATAGATTTCTTCGGAATTGACATCGGCGCCGAGGGTCTGTATGAGTGCCTGTGCACCAGCCACGTTATACGGGTCGTCGACGGTTCCTGAGCCCTTCGGTTCGACGGTTTCCGTAGGCGTTTCGCCGGTTTCGGTTTCTGGCCAGCTGTAGGGCATGGGCACGTCCTCACAGCTCATGAAGGTGGTGGCCGCCATGGCCAGCATCAGCATTGAATAAAAAATCTTTTTCATGTCTTTTATCTTTTTTATTGTTTTATTCTATATATATAATAAGGTATAGGGCAGAGAGAGCCGTCATTTCACCTCCTCGACGTCGTCGATGGTGCGGATGATGATTTCCCACTGGTCGCGATAGCGCTTGAAGACGCCGGTGATGTTCACCTTGCCCTGCGGCATGCGCATGGCGGCGAAGTCGGCATAGTTGCTGGTGTAGATTTGCACGCCGCCGCTTTGTCCGTCGGGCTGTTCCTTGAAATACCACGAGGTGGAATAGTTGGGGAAGGCGTAAGTGGACTCCGAAGTGAACTTGACGTTGCTGACGTATGACTTGGTGTCAGAGTTGTAGTAACCGCCGTTCTTGAACGATACGTTCTTGATGATGCCGAGTTTTCCACCGTCTTCCTCGATGTTCCACGTTGTCTTTGCGCTGCCGTCGGCAAAGAGTGCGGGCTTGAGGATTTTCTTTCCTCCGGTGAGTTTGAAGTGGCTCTGCCAAAGCACGCGGTTCATGCGGCTTACGCTGACCTCGCCGTCGCGGTCGGTATAAGGAGTGCCAATGCTGGCCGACTTGCGGTAGTTGCCGATGTAGAGTCCCTTCAGGTCCACCAGGATTTCGGTGCCCTCGGGCAGGTATCCGTTGATGCCGCCCTGGGCGATGGCAATGAAGATGGCGCCCGTTTCATCCTGGATGGAGATTTCGTTGTACATGTTTCCCTGGATGTCGTTGGCGGTGACATAGCCCTTAATCTGTATGTCGTCGGTGATGAGCTTATAGGACCCCTCGTTGTTGCACTCGTTCTTGAACTTCTGCTTGAACTCCTTGATGGTGAGCACGTTGGTTTCCTTCAGGTCGTTGTTGCCAAAGGGAGCCTGGAAGCTGGGCGTGTCGTAGTCGCCGTCCATGCAGGCGGTGAAGGTTGCACAAAGTGCCGCCATCAGAAAATATTTTAGCTTTTTCATGACTTTCCTGGTTTTAGGTTAGAATCTGTAGGAGATATTGAGCATACCGTTGGTTCCGAAGGCGTAATAGACTTTCGGGTTGCGCGAGAACTTGTAGGTTCGTGTGTTGCCCGAACTGGTGTAGTCGGCACGTCCCTGCTCGTAGCCCCATGTGGTGATGCTCTGGTTGTTGAGGATGTTGGTCAGCATGAAGTTGATGCTCATGGAGCCTTTCTTCAGCCTGATGTTGCGGCCGATGGAGCCGTCGAGCATGAATCCTCCGTGTCCCTTGGCCTGGTCGAGCACGCCAGGGAGGAAGTTGCCGTTGCCGTCATAGACGTCCTGGTAGGCGTTCTGCCGGTTCTTGAGCGACTTCTCGTAATAGAAGCAGGGGGCTGAGGAAAGGTAGATGCGGTCATAGTAATTGCCGATGAGGTCGAGATACCATCCACGGGCATGATAGCTCAGTGCGAGGCTTCCGGCGGTGAGCGGCGTTCCGTTCTCGCGGTGGCCCTTGTTGTAGCATATATCGTCAACATACACTCCGGTGGTGGAGTTCATGTAGCGCACCTCTGCGTTGTGCAGGTTCTTGGCCTCGCTGATGGTTCCCAGTGCAATGAGGTCGAGCGACGGTGTGAGCCTCACCCTTGCGCCGAGCTCTGCTCCGTAGTACTCTTTCTGCTGTCCGGTGAGTGCCACATACGAGAAGGAGTTGATGTCGTCGTAGTAGAAGTTCTGCCAGTCGGTGGCATGGTCCACCAGGCTGTAGTAGGCGTTGAAGTTGACCTTCATCCACGAGTTCTGGTACATGTATCCGATTTCGCTGCTCAGCACCCTTTCGTTCTTGAGCTTTGCCACGAAGTCGTTGTTGATTTCGGGTGCGGCGAAT
The DNA here is from genome assembly GCA_017474515.1 of Prevotella sp. Taxonomy (GTDB): domain Bacteria; phylum Bacteroidota; class Bacteroidia; order Bacteroidales; family Bacteroidaceae; genus Prevotella. Next base: position 4,612 of record JAFVHN010000085.1, read on the forward strand.
GCGGTCGAAGCCGTTGGAGCCTTCCACTCATATCCCGCTCCGAGCAGTATGGCGTGTCCGCGGCCGATGGTCCACGTTGCTCCGGCCTTGGCTCCTCCGTCGAGGAATCGTGCCGTTTTGCTCTTGCCGTAGCTATTATCGATGGCCATACCGTTGCGCATCTTTCCGTCGCGCTGCATCTCGGTGCCGTTCACCTTTGCGGCGGCCATGAGGAACCAGCTGCCGGCCTGGCGCGAGAGGCTTGTCCATGCCGTGGCGCGGTTCACCTTAATATAATAGTCGTATCCGAAGACGTCGCCCTCGCCGATGGACTGGTTGGGATGGTCCACGTCGTATTGCACGCGCGGGTCATTGCCGGCGTAGGTGCCCAAGGCATAGGTGTTGACGTTATGGTATGCGGTGGCGCCCAGCATGTCCTCCATGGTCTGGTAGTGGCGGGCGTTGTTGGTGCCCATGTTCACTCCGAGGTTCCAGTTGGTGTAGCGGTTGAGCTGCGTGTTGAGCGACGAGGCCAGGCTGACGTTGAGCACGTCGTTGTGCTTGGCCTGAATGAAATACATGGCGTCGGCACCCTGTGCGCAGGCCTGTATGTTGCAATAGATGAGGCGGTCGAAGTTAATCTGGCGGTCGGCCTTGTTGCCCGTCAGGTAGCTGTAGGCGGTGGTCCAGTTGGCCAGGTCGGCCTCCGTGCGGTTGTACTTGTCGCTCTCATCCCACACGTCGAAGTTGCTGCTGGGCATCATCTTCCAGTAGTCGGGCTGGGGGTTGTCGGCGTTGTTGTAGTTGAGCTTCGTGCTCTTGTACATGGAATATTTCCCCATGAGGCTGGTCGTGAGCTTCATGTCGTCGGTGATTTTGTAGTCCCATGTGGCAAGCACGGTGGGTGCAAAGTCGTTGACAACCCTGGAGTTGCGCCGGTGGCCGTTCTGATAGCCCCAGTAGGGGTTGTAGTAGCGGTCGTTGGCCAGCCAGTACATCTCGTCGGTGCTGGCGCCCTGTGATGCGCGCTCGGTGGGATTGCCCCATGTGACCACCGAGAGTGAGTGCTGGTCGTTGATGACCTTCTCGGCACCGAGGAAGTAGCTCAGCGAGTTGTAGAACGTTCCCTCCACATAGCCGCGGTCGGCCCAGCGATAGGTGACGTTGGCCGAGTAGGCCCATCCCTTGTCGTTGATGCCCGAGTTGTAGGTGTACATGGCACGCACGGTGTAGTTCCTGTTGGCACCGCTCAGGGTGATGCGGTTGCCGGCAGGCATCTGCGCGGGGCGGAAGTTGTAGTTGTTGGAACCGGCCATGCCGGCCATGGCGAAGTTGTTGCTCTCAAAGGGGAGCGCAAACTCCACGTTCTTGGTCTGCTGGTTGAGACCTCCCACCAGTGAGTAGCGGAACTGTCCGCTCTCCATGTCGTTGGCGGCAATGCCGTTGATGTACACGTCGTTGTACTTCTGGTTGAAGGCCCTGTAGCGGAACCTGACAGCCGAGAACTGGTATCCCACCTTGCTGGCGTAGATGTTGTTGTTCGACGAGATGATGGTGATGTTCTGCGACATGTCGTCATCATCTCCCAGCTGTGCCTCGGTGAATGTGAAGGCCTGCTCGCTCGTCTGCTGGGCGGCCGTTTGCTCCTCCGTTTCGCCCGTGGCCGTGTTCTGTGCGAAGGCCGCGGGGGTACAGCAGAGGGCTATCACTGCTAATTTCAGCTTTTTCTTCATAGATAGGGGTTTTAGTTATGCTATTATGCTTGCAAAAATACAGTTTTTTTCTGAAATATGCAAGCATCGGCCCGTATTTTGTAAAAAAACTTTTTTCCGGGCGCTCTTTTGTGGAATTTGTAGAAGTAGAAGCCATAGGAGCCGTCAATAGGAGCCGACGCCTCCGAGCGTCGGAGTAACTAAATCTCCCGAACATGATTTTAAAGTTACTCCGACGCTTGGAAGCGTCTGCTCCTATGGCATCTAAATCTCCCAAACGAGAATTTAAAGTTACTCCGACGCTTGGAAGCGTCGGCTCCTATGGCATCTAAATCTCCCGAACGAGAATTTAAAGTTACTCCGACGCTTGGAAGCGTCGGCTCCTATGGCATCGGCTCCTATGGCGTCGGCAATTAAATTCGGCTCTTACGAGGCATGTTTCCGGCTAATGTAGGGACATACTTTATGTATGTCCGAAAACACCCCAAATAACGCCCTGAAATACAGAGGCTGGCGGACATACATAAAGTATGTCCCTACATGCTTGTTCTTTTATCCTCAGTCGGCGGATTTTGTCAAGATTTTTCAATGATTTTTAGGTGCCCAAAAGGGTTTGACCGCAAATTTCAAGGGGAAATCTTCAAGATTTCTCTCCTCAATCTTCAAGATCTCTCCCCGAAATTTGCGGTCAAACCAAGGGTGATTTTCAAACCATTGATTATCAACGCCTTACAAAAACCACGAAAAATCGCTCATTTTGTCAAATATTTTTACCGAATTTTCTCCATCCCACTATCCACCCCGAAACGGTGGTTACATTTCCGGCAAAGGAGCGTCATATAATAAAAATCGAGATAAAATGAGAAAGACTTTTTCCCTCCTTGTGCTGATGCTCTTAGCATTGCAGAGCGTCAAGGCACAACAGTATGACCTCGACAGGTTTCCGTGGCTCGACAAGAGCAAGTCGTTTCATGAGCGTGCTGTGCTGCTCGTCAACGAGCTCACCCTTCGCGAGAAGGTTGACCAGCTGGGCAACAACGTCAGCGAGGCCGTCAAGCGCGACGGCGTGGTCATCCTGCCCGCCTACCAGTATTGGAACGAGGCCCTGCACGGCGTGGCCCGCTCGGGAGCCGCCACCAGCTTTCCCGAGTCGAAGGGCATGTCGGCAACATGGGACCCCCAGCTGGTGTTCGACTGTGCCAGCGCCATCTCCGACGAGGCCCGCTGGTACCACGTCAACAAGAACAAGGGCCTGAACTACTGGAGCCCCACCATCAACATGGCCCGCGACCCGCGCTGGGGCCGCGACGAGGAGAACTATGGCGAAGACCCCTTCCTGACCGGCGTCTTGGGCGTGCAGTTCGTGAAAGGTTTCCAGGGAGAGATAACGCCCGAGACACCTTATTATAAATTAGTGGCCACGGCCAAGCACTTCGCCGCCAACAACTACGAGCAGGGACGGCAGTCAACCACGTCGTTCGTCACGGAGAAGAACATGCGCGAGTACTACCTGCCGGCCTTCAAGATGTGCGTGGAGCAGGCCGACGTGAAGAGCATCATGGCCGCCTACAACGCCCTTTCCACCGACCTGACGGAGAAAGACGCCAACAACCAGGGGCGCGAGAAGTCGCACGGCGGACTGCCCTGTGCGGGCAACAAGATGCTGCTGACCGACATCCTGCGCAACGAGTGGGGATTTTCGGGCTACGTCACCAGCGACTGTGCCGGGGTGGCCTGCATACACCGCGCCACCAAGCACCTCTATTTCGGGCCCTACACCGCCGGACAAATAGACGACGGCACGTCGTTTGCCACCATTCACAACCCCTACCAAAACTCCACCGAGGCCGAGCAGATGATGGAGGCGCGCTCCGTGTCGCTGGCCATCAAGGCCGGACTGGACACCAACTGCGAGTTTATGAACCGCTCGTCGGTCATTCAGCGGGCCGGCGTCAATGCCGTAACGCCTGAGTTCCAGGCCCGTGAGACGGCCGCGCCCAACGGCCAGAAATACGTCAACCTGACCGAGGAAGACATTGACAAGGCCGTCATCCGCGTGCTGGAAACACGCTTCGCGCTGGGCGAGTTCGACGATTACACCTACCCCGTGAACAACACCCTTGAGAGCGAGGCCAACCAGCAACTGGCGCTGAAGGCCGCCCGCGAAAGCATCGTGCTGATGAAGAACGAGGGCAACCTGCTCCCCCTCAGCACCGACAAGAAGGTGGCGCTCATAGGGCCCTACGCCAACGCCATCATGCTGGGCGACTACTCCGGCACGCCCACGTTCACCACCACGCCTTTCGAGGCGTTCTCGCAGAAGCTGGGCTTCGAGCTGGAAACCGTGCTTACGGCCAACAACCTGGCCGCCGTGCCCTTCTCGGAGGCCGTGGTCTCAAAGCGCGGGGCGCAGAACAACGACAAGGGTGCCGGCAACCTGGAGAACACCGCGCCCGGCGACATCTTCCTCTACAGGGATGTCTATTTCGGAGAAATGGGATGCACCGACTTTGAAATGTCGTGCGGAGCCAAGAACACCGGCGTGGGAAACGTAAGCTTCATTCTCGACAACAAGGACGGGCAGCCCTTCCTCACCGTTGACAACAAGGACACCGGCGGGTGGACAAAGTGGACAACCATCACCGCCCAGTTCGACGAGGCCACGCAGGAACTGCTCAAGGGCACTCACGACCTCTACGTGAAGTTCGGCGGCACCAACAGCTATGTGGGCAACTACCAGTATTTCCACTTCTTCAATCCCGACGAGGTAATCATCCCCAACGAGGAATTGCAGGGGCCGCTCTATATGTGCACCACCTCGCCGGCCGTCAACGAGAGGGCCACCGACGCCTTGATAGCCCGCGCAAAGGCGGTGGCACAGAAGGCCGATGTCGTTGTGTTCCTGGGCGGTACAGACTTCTCGAAGCCCGACGACCACGCCACCGGCACCGAGAGCCACGACCGATGGAAACTGACCTTGCCCGGCAACCAGGAGGAAGTGCTGATGGCCATCAAGGAAGTGAACCCCAACATCGTGCTGGTTTTGGAAAGCGGGTCGTCGCTCGACATCAGCTGGGAGAAAGAAAACATTCCGGCCATCTTGGAGGCTTGGTATGGCGGACAGGCACAGGGACAGGCCATCTGCGATGCCATCTATGGCGACATCAACCCCGGAGGCAAGCTGACCTCGACGTGGTACAACAGCATCAATGAACTGCCGCAGGAGAACGCGTCGTCGTTCGGGCGAAAGGGCATGATGGAGTACAACATCGACGAGTGGGGCTACACCTATATGTATTACGGCAGGGGCAGCAAGAACCCCAACCAGGCCGAAAAGCCCATGTATCCTTTTGGTTTCGGGCTCAGCTACACCACCTTCGACTATCAGAACTTCAACATCCCGGCATCGTTTAACATGGGTGACGAGAAAAACGTAACGCTCGACGTCACCAACACCGGCGACCGCGACGGCGACGAGGTCATACAGATTTATGCCACATTCCCGGGCTCCACGGTCGGACGGCCCATCAAGAAGCTGGTGGGATTCCAACGCGTCAGCATTCCCGCCGGCCAGACGCGCCACGTCAGCATTCCCGTCAGGCACGACGGCTTCTCCTACTACGACGAGGGCACCCACACCTTCCGCACGGAGTCTTCGGCCGAACTGCTGATAGCCACCTCGAGCGACGACGACGACGTGAAGTTCAGGCAGACCGTAGGCACGGCGGCCGGAACCGTGGGCGAAACCTATATCTCGACACACATCGACGAAATTCCCACCTACACCGAGCGGCAACTGCTCAAGACCGACCACATCTATACCGTCATGGGTGCCTACGTGGGGCCGGCCTCCATGTTCCAGTCGCTGCCAAAGGGCGTATATGTGCTTAACGGCGTGAAATATATCAAGAAATAGGTCCCTCTGCCTTTGAAATCCGGGCGAAGGCAAAGGTGCCAAGCCACGACAGTCCCCCATGTCCACTCGAAGGCGGCATGGGGGACTGTTGCGGTCAAAAAGTAAAAAAAATGAACTCCAAGACAATAATTTTCGCGCGGAATGTGGCCTAATTAAAAAAAATGCTTATCTTTGCACAATAAAACCATTAACCTACATGAAATACAATGAATAAGCAGAAAATTGTTTTGACAATGTGGCTGCTATGCGCCGTCTTGACGGCCTCGGCACAGAAGAGCAATACGGAGTACCTGCTCTATGGTGTGGGGTTCTATAACCTTGAGAACCTGTTCGACACATGCCACGACGAGGGAAAGAACGACTACGAATACCTGCCCACGGGCACCAACCGGTGGAATGCGCGAAAGTATGAGAACAAGCTTCGCAATATGTCGCGGGCACTGGCCGACCTGGGCACCGACCGCCTGCCGGGAGTGGGGTGCGCGATTATAGGCGTATCGGAAGTGGAGAACGCGCGGGCACTCACCGACCTCGTGGCACAGGAGCCATTGCGTGCGCGTAATATGCAATTTGTTCACGTGGAAGGACCCGACCGCCGTGGCGTGGACTGCGCATTGCTCTACAATCCCGCATTGTTCACCGTGGACGACGTGGTGCTGCACCCCTATGTGCAGGAGCTGGAAAAAGACAGTGCATACTACACCCGCGGATTCCTCACCGTGACGGGAAAGCTGAGCGGGGAGGACATTGCCGTCATCGTGTGCCACTGGCCCAGCCGCGCCTCCGAAGGATTCTACCGCGAGAGCGGAGCACGGCAGGTGAAAGTCATCAAGGACAACCTGCTGGCACAGAACCCCGCAAGGAAAATCTTCGTGATGGGCGACATGAACGACGACCCCACCAACAAGAGCATGACGCGCTACCTGAGTTGCAAGAGCGAAATAAAGAAGACGGGCGACGGCGACATGTACAATCCGTGGTACAACTACCTGGTGAAACAAGGCACCGGCACGCTGATGTATGACGGCGCATGGAACCTCTTCGACCAGATTGTGATGACGCCCAACGTGCTCGACAAGAAGGGGCACAAGGAGTATAAGACCCTTACCTTCTGGACCAGCCAGATACAACGCCGCGACTACCTCATCCAGCAGGACGGAAAGTACAAGGGCGGACCGCTGCGAACACACTCCGGCGGCATCTGGCTCAACGGCTACAGCGACCACCTGCCCGTGGTCATCTACCTCATCAAGAAGAAGTGAACGAAGCTGAACGCCATCCGCTGAAACCCTTCCTGCCCGAAGGGGCACGGCTGCTCATGCTCGGCAGCTTTCCGCCACAAAGGAAACGGTGGGTGATGGAATTCTTTTTCCCAAACTTCCAAAATGACATGTGGCGCATTATGGGGCTCTGTTTCCACGGCGACAAACAACACTTCGTGGACACAGAGGCCCATACTTACAGGCTCCGACTCATCCAGGAAATGCTGCGGGAGAAAGGCATCGCCCTCTACGACACGGCAACCGCCGTGGTGCGCACCAAGGACAACGCCTCCGACAAAGACCTCCTCGTGGTGGAGGCCACCGACCTGCAGGCACTGATTGACCGCCTGCCACAATGCTGCGCCGTGTGCGCCACGGGACAGAAGGCGGCGGAACTCATCGCCGCGCACTTCAACGTGAAAGTGCCGCCAACGGGTACGGGCATCCCCGTCACCCATGAAGGACGGACGCTGACTTTCTTCCGCATGCCCAGCAGCTCAAGGGCATATCCGCTGAGCGTGGAAAAAAAGGCGGAGGCTTACAATAGCATGTTCAAAAGCCTCGGCATCCTACAAACCACCCAACCCCCAAAGATATAAAAAATGACTATCATCGGAATTGCCGGCGGCACCGGCTCAGGAAAAACCACCGTAGTGAAGAAAATCGTTGAGGCACTGCCCCCGCACAGCGTTGCCGTGGTGCCCCTTGACTCCTACTACAACGACACGTCGGACATGACGCCCGAGGAGCGCAAGCTCATCAACTTCGACCATCCCGAGGCCTTCGACTGGAAACTGCTTCACAAGCAGATTGCTCAGCTCAGGCGGGGCGAAGCCATTGAACAGCCCACCTACAGCTATGTAATCAGCAACCGCCTGCCCGAGACCGTTCATGTGGAGCCAAAGCCCGTCATCATCATCGAGGGCATCATGACACTCGTGGACCGAAAGCTCAGGAACATGATGGACTTGAAGATTTTTGTGGACACCGACCCCGACGAGCGCCTCATTCGCAACATCCTGCGCGACGTGGTGGAGCGCGGGCGCACCGTTGACATGGTGCTCAACCGCTACCTGGAGGTGCTTAAGCCCATGCACGAGCAGTTCATCGAGCCCACAAAGAAATATGCCGACATCATCATCCCGCAGGGCGGCGAAAACCTGAAGGGCATCGGCATCATCTGCAAATACATTGAAGGGCTGTCGTAGGAACGGCACTTTTTTGAGAGCCATTAGTTTCATTTTTGTTCAAATAACAAAAACAAGCAGGAGGCCCTCACCCGCGTTCCCGGGGTGAAGGCCTCCTGCCTTTATAGGGTTACGAATGTTTTCTCTTACTTCCTCACGACCTTCTTGCCGTTGATGATGTAAAGACCTTTCTGAGTGCCGCTGACGCGCTGTCCCTGCAAGTTGTAGATGACGGCGTTGTTCTCCTGGACATTGATGTCGCTGATGGCTGTCGGAATTTTGTTCGGGTCAACCACGATAACACCGATTTCGTTGGTCTCGGCATTATAGGTGATGGTGACAGTATAGGTTCCTTCGCCGCCGGCATAATCGGGAGTGATGACCCAGTTGCTTTCGGGCCAGCAAGTGTCCCAGTTGGCGTTCATCACGACTTTAAACTCAGGCACAATCTCGTTGTTCACCGTAATGTTCTCACGCGTCCAGGTATAGAGACCGCTGGCTTCGTCGTATGCCATGACGTTGTCCTGCGACTTGGTATTCCATTCATCACCGCAAAGCGACGACGTTCCGGCCACCACATAAACAGGTGCGGTGTAGGCGTAGGTTTCTTCCCAAATGGGTGCTCCCAATTCGACAGGCTCCACATAGCCCTCGGCCATGGTGAAGGTGAACGAGAAGTCGCCGTTATCAGCGTCGGTGAACTCTATCTTGCCTTCCACGCTGTTCTGAGCGATGTCCTCGCCGTTCTTCTGTCCGGCCTTTGCCAGCTCGGCAGCGTTCACACACTCACCACCCCACTCGAAGTAGTTGCCGTCAACCTCCCAAACAGGATTGCCACTTGTCTGTCCGCCGTCCATTCCTACAATCACCTGGTTTTGCTTACCGCAGTCAACGAAGATGTTGTTCTTGAGAATAAAGATGTTCTGTTCTGTTCCCTTCTGCTTTAAATCGTTGAAATTCTTGCCGTTGGCAATGTTCACGATGGTGTTGTTTTCAAAGACGAACTGTTGGAGCATCGCTGCATCGATGTTCTTCGGACGACTGCCATATTGTGCAAAGAAGCCCGTGTTGAACTGTTTTGCCCAGATGGTGGAATTATAAACATGCAGATACTCAACATAACCCTTCGAGTTGAAGTCTATGACGTTCTTGCCTGCAGCAGGCATCTCGATGTTGCACCAGCCAATTTGCAATATTTGGACAAGGGTCTTCTGGTTGTCCTTGACAAGCGAGCCTTGCAAGCCCTTGATGGTGACTCCCATTATCTCGAAATGGCTAATTAAGTAATGGTCCGACAATGAGCCGTCGGGCTTTTCATAGAATGATTCGCTGCCCTCGATGGTGACGAACGGGCCGGTGAACGCTTCATCAACGGTGATGGTGGCATCGTTGCCCCAGAGATAGAAATTGTTGGGAACGGTGATGGTTGAGCTGAGCGTGTAAGCTTCATTTTCGGCCAACTCGATGTAGATGTCGCCCACCTTTCCAACTTCAGCCTTGGCCCCCTCGAGCACGGCAAAGATGTCCGTACCGGGGTCCGGTGTGATAAAGATGTCCTCGGGGTCAACCACGGGCACTTCGGTATTTTCACCGGTGACGCCGATTTCCTTGGTTTCAGCGTTGAAGGTAATGGTGATGTTGAATGTGCCGGTGCCTCCCACCACGTCGGGAGTGATGACCCAGTTGCTCCCGGGCCAGCTGGTGTCCCAGTTGCCGTTCATCACGATTTTGAATTCGGGCTTTTCTTCGTCGTTCACGACAACGTTCTCGCCCTTCCACTCATAGAGTCCGGTTTCTTCGTTGAGCGTCATTGCATTCTGGCTGGTGTCCCAACTGTAGCCCGTAAGTCCTTCTGTGCCCACCACGCAATACACGTCCTGTGCACTTGCATACATGGCCGAAGCCATGATCATGACAATGAATGATAAAAATTTTTTCATACGTTTTGGTTTTAGTTAATAATAAAGTAATTTGGTTTTAGTCATCTTCTATTCCACGATTTCGGCCTCCTCAATGTCGCCGGTGTCGTCGATATGCGTCAGCGGCGTGGCGTTTTCTATGCGGCGGCGGATGCGGAAAATCTGTATGCCGTTCACAATCTCAACCACGGCATAGAGCATGAGCCCCCAACCCAGGATGCGGAACGGCAGGGCGGCCATCTCCATGGGCCGCGCCACCATGAACACGCCCACGGCGGCCACCACGACGGGGAACACCCACCAGGGCCACGGTATATGGGCCAGGCGACGGGCGCACACCAGGTTGTAAATCTGGCTGATGCCACCCAAAATGAGCAGGGCGGAGAGGGCATACATGGTGCCTTTCACAAAGTCGGACGGCATGAAGCCGAGAATGGCTCCGAGAATGATGCTGCCCACACCCACAATGGGGAACGAGGGGCTCACGGCCCTCACGATGTCGTCAGGATTTTGCGGTGCTCCCTCGCCGTCGCGCAGCTCGGCCATTGTCTTCAGCCTCTCGGCAACCTTCTGTGCACGGAGCTTCTCGCTATAATAAAAAATGAGGGAGAAAACGCCGGAAATGAAGAACAATGCACCCACGGCAATGGTGAGCCACTGAACCATTTCCGTGCGGTACATCACGAGCAGATAGCCCGTGATGGCGGCGCAAATGGCGCGCACTATGAAACTGTTGAGTATTCGCATTTTCCAGAGGAGTTAGCAGATTTTCCGATAATGTACTGCAAAAATATGAAAATCTGCTGAAAGTTACAAATTTTTCCGTAATTTTGCGACAAAAAAGCAGAAAAATGACGAAACTATACCTTGTTAGGCATGGCGAAACCGTTGACAACGTGAGGCAAATCATGCAGGGACAGACGCAGGGCGAACTCACGGAGGTGGGCATTGAACAGGCCCGGCGGCTGGCCGATGAGATGAAAAACTGGGACGTCGATGCTTTCGTGGCCAGCGACTTGAAGCGCAGCATCGACACCTGCCGCATCCTGGCCGCGCCCCACGGCAAGGAGGTTGTGGAAACGCCGCTGCTGCGCGAGCGCGACTGGGGCGGCTTCACCGGCCAGCATATCCCCGACATCAAGCTCCACGACCCGTGGCCCGACGACATTGAAACGCTGGAAGAACTGAAACAACGCGCCGCCAGGTTCCTGGACTTCATCAGGCGTGAGTACGGCGGAAAGACGGTGGTGGCCGTGGGCCACGGCATCATCAACAAGGCCATACAAGCAGTGTACTTCGGCAAGGTCATGAAGGAAATTCCAAGGATGACCAATGCCGAAGTACGGGAGTTGTCTTTGTAGTATGAGTTATCCTGAGACAACCTTTCAAACAATTATACCAATCACATCATTAAGTTTTCTTTTTTTACTTGAGTCAATAGTTTCGATTTGGAGCCGGTTGTCAACGCCTTCCGCCGAAACCTCCGCCGCCGTGCGAGCCTCCGCCACGGCTTCCGCCGCCGAACGAGCTTCCTCCGTGTGAGCCACCTCCGCGACTTCCGCCACTGATGGAGCCACTGCCCGAGTGACGCGAGGGAGTGCTGGTGCTACGGGTGCCATAAGAGCTGGAGCTGCGCATGGATGAGCTGCCGCCGCGCACGCCCTGCGAGCTTCTGCCGGTGCTCATCGAGGGAGCATTGCCGCGCGGGCTGAAGGTGCTGCGCTCAGTGCGCTGGGTTGACGAGCCGCCCACGGAGCCCGAGTTGCCACGGCGGTTGTCCCTGTTCACCGACGAGCCGTTGCTGCGGGGCTGCTGTTCGGGCGAGAAGGTGCGGTTGGGAGCAGTGCCCACGCGGTCGCCGCTGCGCTCTGCCTGGCGCGGGGAACCCACGTTGCCGTTGCGCGTGGAGCGCTCGCCGCGGGTGTTGTCAATGGTGGAGCGGGTGCTGCTGGGACGGTTGTCGTAGTTGCCACGGCGCGAGCCGCCGAAGTTGCCGTTGCCGTGCTGCGAGCCGCCTTGGTTGCGCGAGCCCACGTTGCCGTCGCCATGCCTGCCGCCGTGCCCGCGGTTGTCGCCGTTGCCGGTGCGTTCCAGGGCAGCGCCGCCCTGCCTGCGCTCAAAGTTTCCCCTGCGGTTGTTGTAGTCGCCGCGGTCGTAGCCGTTGCGCATGCCGTGGCCGTGCGAGCCGCTGGCCATGTGGTGGTCGCGTCCGAAGGTGCGGCCGTGGTACCAGCTGCGGCCGTGGTTGTGGTGCCAGCTGTGGCCTCCGTGGTAGCTCATGTAGAAATGCGGACGGCCGAAGTAGAACCAGGTGCGGTAGGGATAGCGGGCATAGATGCCGAAGTGCCAGTAGCCGGCCTCCCAATACAGTGGGCGATAGAAGTAGCTGGCTTCCACATACATGCGATACTGCCAGTCGAGGAGCACATAGCTCAGGTCGAGGTTGCGATGATTCCAATAGATGCCATACAGGTCGTCGTAGGTCTCTATGCTCATCAGATAGTCGAGGTTGATTTCGTAGGCAGCCTCATACTGATCCTCGGTGAGGTTCAACTCGTAAGCCATCTTGTCGGTCAGGAACAGTGCCTGGTCGCGAGCTTGTTCGTAGCTCATGGCCTTGCCTGTGGCAGCGAAGGCCAGCAGGGCAGTCAGTACAATCATCAGTCTTTTCATTGTCGTATGCTTTTATTAGGTTCGTAATGCTTGTTGCTTGTGAGCGAACAGGCGTTGCCTGCTTTTCACGATGCAAAATTGCGAAGAAAAAACCATCCCTGCAAAGGAAATTCCCTAAAGCGCGCGGGATTTTCCCTATTTCGATATTTTTGCTGGGTTCGGGAGTTCATTATCATTAGAAAAGGTGAGAAAGTGAAAGGTGAAAAAGTGAAAAGATGAAAAAGGCTGCTGCCGTAATCATAATTTATAATTAAGGACTCATAAATAAATGCCTTGTCATTTATAATTTGTCAATTATCATTTAGCGAAGCACCATCCGTTTTGTCAAGATTTTTCAACAGTTTTTTGTCTCCCAAAAGAGTCTGACCGCAAATTTCTGGGGGAAATCTTGAAGATTGAGGAGAGAGATCTTGAAGATTTCTCCCCGAAATTTGCGGTCAAAGCAAGGGCTGTTTGCAAGCTGTTGATAATCAGCAATTTACAAAAACAACCCAAAAACAGTCCATTTTGTCAAATATTTTTACCAATTTTCACCCGTGTCGCTACCCATCTCCAAAGTTAAAGAAAACAGGACAAAACTCCGTTCAAAGAACCCTTGAGAGTGCCATTTTCAACGCCTTCGAAGTCCAAGCCGATATTGTTTTGGCATTTTTTCGGCCAAACTTTTCTTTTTCTGCGAAATATTTTTTATCTTTGCCTCATCATTGCGAATCAACAACAGCACCACCATGCCAGACGACAGAAAGGAAAGATACATCAACCCGTACACCGACTTCGGCTTCAAGAAGC
>JAFVHN010000002.1 GCA_017474515.1 Prevotella sp.
AGTTTAGGAGTTTAGACGATAGTTCTGAAAACTCCCTTTTCGTCAGTTTGCAGAGGTTGGAAGTATTGTCTGAACTCCTGAACTCCTGTAACTCCTGAACTACATCAACATGAGAAAGTTTAGTTATAATTATCCCTATAAAATTTGTTTTTTATTTTTATTCTTCGTATATTTGCAGCGTCTTTATTCCGATGGTTCTCTCTGGCAGAGGCCGGAAGGATGAGACGCATTTACGAAAAGGCGTTTACTTGACGCTTTCTTCTTGTCTCACAAGAATTTCCACGCGTGTGCCCCTCTGGGTTGCTTTCCCCGTCCGGTTTTGCGAGAGCCTTGTGAGCAGGATGGGGCAACAGGTATTGCCGCCCGCGCTTTTAGTATATGCACCGACACATCTATCTATTAACCGCGCTAATCCGAGGTGGCCGGGGCGCAAAAACCATTAACGTATGAAAAAAAGAATACGAAGCGCATTGCTGGTGGCAGCAACACTCTTTGCCTCGCAGCAAGCCATGGCCGACGTGGCTGTGAACTCCACCAACTTCCCTGATGGCGTGTTCCGTCAATATGTCTTGGACAATATTGACGTTGACGGGAACAAGAAACTCAGCAACGCCGAAATTGCCTCGATCACCGAAATCAATCTTAGCGGTTTAGGTGTGACAAACCTCAAAGGAATAGAGTATTTCAAGAACAGCCTGACCAAATTACACCTCAGCAACAATCCTTCTTTGTCGGCTTTCAGCCTCTCTGGCTTCACCTCCCTAACCTATTTGGACCTGGAGTATTGCACATCATGGGGCACCACGCTCGACATGAGCGGTTTTAACCTCCCGAGTTTTGAAATTTATATTTACGGATCCTCTATTACCAAGTATGTTCAGAATGGTGGTTGCCTGTTCAATGGCTCCACCAACGGTTTCGGCGCAATAAAGACCGTGGAACTCAGCAACCTCACCCCAAAAACAAGGAATGATATTTTTGGAACACTGTAGAGGGATATGAGCAGTATGGAGAGGGCACCGTCCTCGACCTTGGATTGTTCAGCGGCATGGAAACGCTGAAAGTGACCGGCATGACCGTTGACAAGCTGGATTGTAGCAACAAGGAGCACCTCATGTCGGCAGACCTCCGCGGTCTCACCATCAGCAATTATGTCTATATGCCCTCTAACCCCAGCCTCACCACCGTGCAGTGGGGTGACGTGAGCAATATTGCATATATTTACATGGGCTACGACACCTCCCTGGCATCCTTCGACTGTACTAATTTTACCGCCTTGCAATATCTGGAACTGAGTTCTTGCACCTCATTGGCCACCCTTAGCGGTTTGACCCATACTGCTTTGAAGACCCTGAACCTGCAGAATTGCACAGGTTTGGGCACCACGCTCGACATGAGCGGCATGAACAACCCGGGCCTTGCTCTTTATCTTTACGATTCCTCCATCACCAAGTATGTTCAGAACGGAGGCTGCCTGCCCGGTGGCTCCACCAACGGTTTCGGCGAAATAAAGACCGTGGAGCTCAGCAACCTCACCCCAGAAACAAGGGATGATTATTTTTGGAACACCGAAGATGGGTACGAGCAGTACGGAGAAGGCACCGTGCTTGCCCTTGATATGTTCAGCGGCATGGAAACGCTGAAATTGACCGGCATGACCGTTGACAAGTTTTATTGTTCCAATAAGGAACACCTCACGTCGGCAGACCTCCGCGGCCTCACCATTAGCAATTATGTCTATATGCCCTATAACTATAGCCTCACCACCGTTCAATGGGGTGACGTGAGCAATATTGCATATATTTACATGAGCGGCGACACCTCACTGGCTTCCTTCGACTGTACAAATTTTACCGCCTTGCAATATCTGGACCTGAGTTCTTGCACCTCATTGGCCACCATCAGCGGTTTGACCCATACAGATTTGAAGACCCTGAGCCTGCAGTATTGCACAGGTTTGGGCACCACGCTCGACATGAGCGGCATGAACTTCCCGAGTCTTGATCTTTATATTTACGATTCCTCCATCACCAAGTATGTGCAGAATGGAGGCTGCCTGCCCGGTGGCTCCACCAACGGTTTCGGCGAAATAAAGACCGTGGAGCTCAGCAACCTCACCCCAGAAACAAGGGATGATTATTTTTGGAACGCCGAAAACGGATACTCGGACTATAGAGAGGGCACCATTCTCGACCTTGGCTTATTCAGCGGCATGGAAACGCTGAAAGTAACCGGCATGACCGTTGACAAGTTGAATTGTTCCTCCAAGGAGCACCTCAAGTCGGCAGACCTCCGCGGCCTTAAAGTCACCAATTATGTCTATATGCCCTATAACTATAGCCTCACCACCGTGCAATGGGGTGACGCGAGCGACATTGCATATCTTGATATGGGCAGCAACTCATCCCTGAGATCCTTCGACTGTACAAATTTTACCGCCTTGCAATATCTGGAACTGAGTTCTTGCACCTCTTTGGCCACCCTTAGCGGTTTGCCCCATACAGATATGAAGCGTCTGAACCTCGAGCGTTGCACTGGTTTGGGCACCACGCTCGACATGAGCGGCATGAACTTCCCGAGTCTTGATCTATATCTTTACGATTCCTCCATCACCAAGTATGTTCAGAATGGAGGCTGCCTGCCCGGTGGCTCCACCAACGGTTTCGGCGCAATTAAGACCGTGGAGCTCAGCAACCTCACCCCAGAAACAAGAAATGAATTTTTTTGGAACACCGAAGACGGATACTCTGAATACAGAGAGGGCACCATTCTCGACCTTGGCTTATTCAGCGGAATGGAAACGCTGAAAGTGACCGGTATGACCGTTGAAAGGTTGGATTGTTACAACAAGGAGTACCTCACGTCGGCAGACCTCCGCGGCCTCAAAGTCACCAATCATGTCTATATGCCCTATAACTATACCCTCAGCGCCGTGCAATGGGGTGACGTGAGCGACATTGCATATCTTGATATGAGCAGCAACTCATCCCTGACATCCTTCGACACTTCGGCCTTCACCGCAATGCAGGCTTTATATTTTAATGATTGTAAGCTTGAAAACCTTGACGTCAGTAGCTTGGCCCACCTGAAGGTGTTGAACATCTACAACAACCGCATTCCTTTCCTCAACCTGGAAAGCAATACGGAAATGACGGACCAATACGGCCTTTGGGAGCAATACCCCGAGTTCAAGCTTGTCCTGTTGTCAGCCAACCAAGTGGGCATTGCCATGGACGAGGGCTTCCAAGTGAACAAAATCACCACCTTGCAGGTTAATGAAGCCAATGCCACGCCCTCCACGGCCACCGTTGACGGCCAACTCTATTTCGTCGTGAACAACAATGCATCCACCGCCAACGGCCTTGTTGACAAGAGCATTTACTACGAATACGAAACCGGTTATGTGAACGGCGGCGAGGTGCTGAAAGTTACCGGCACGGCCAAGAGCGTGGAGAAATGCCGGTCGTTCCTGACGCTCTCGAAGGACAAGATATGGCCCACCTACGGCGGCACGGCCACGGCTCCCACCGTGACGCGCTCCGAGGGCTACGACGGTGCGCTGACCTACACGTCGTCGAACACCAGCGTGGTGACCGTGAACAACACCACCGGCAAGCTCACCGTAAAGAAGGCCGGCACGGCAATCATCACAATCACGGGGGCCGAAACGGCCTACCGCCAGGCTCCCGAGCCCGTCACCTACACCGTCACGGTGAAGAAGGCATCGCCGGTGTTCACATTTGCCGAGCCGGAAATCGCCATCTTTATCGATGAGGCCATGCCTCAGAACGCATTGAACAAGGGCGTGTATGACGGCACCGTCACCTATGCCTCGAGCAACACTGCCGTGGCAACGGTCAACACCTCCACCGGCGCCGTTACCATCAAGGGCGCGGGCACAACGACCATCACGGCTTCGGGTGCCGCCACCAGCAACTGCAATGCCCCGACAAGCGCTTCATACACGCTGACCGTGAGCAAGCACACCGCCACCATCACGCTTTCGAAGACCACCGTCAACGCCACCTACGGCGGCTCGGCAGCGGCTCCCACCGTCACCGTGACCGACGGCTACGACGGCACATTGAACTACACGTCGAACAAGACGGGCGTGGTGACTGTGAACAAGACCACAGGCAAGCTCACCATCAAGGGTGCCGGCACGGCAACCATCACCGTGAGCGGCACCGAGACGAACACATGGAACAAGCCCGCCAACAAGACCTACACGGTGAAGGTGGCCAAGGCTTCGCCGGTGTTCAGCTTCGAACAGCCGTTCGTGGAAATCAACAACGTCTATAACATGGCGGCCGCAGAGAACGCACTCTCCACGGGCATCTACGACGGACAAGTGGTCTTCTCGTCAAGCGATGAGAGCGTGGCCACCGTTGACCCGGCAACGGGCGACGTCAGCTTCCACCATAGCGGAACGGTGACCATCACCGCCACGGGTGCGGCAACCAGCAATTGCAACGCGGCCACGGCCTCCTACCAGGTGGAAGTGAGCGTGGAAGCAACGGGTGTCAACGCCATCAAGGCCAACATGGAGGACGGCTACTGGTACACACCGGCCGGCATCCGCGTGAACAACCCGCGCAAGGGACAAATCTACATCCACAACGGAAAGAAGGTGGTTTATCGTCCTGAAGCTGAATAATCCATGAATCCGTTTATTTAACGAACCAAAAGCAGGGGTGCACTTTATTCAGCACCCCTGCTTTAATTTTTGGCTCTCTAATCCCCCTTGGGGGGAAATGGGCACTTGAGCAAAAGTAATAATTTGAAACAAAAAAGCAGAAAAATCTTAAAAATGTTTGGATGTTTCAACAAAAAGTTTACCTTTGCACACAATTTGAAAAAAATACAAAAAGAATTGTTTTAAGGATATGGATGACAGACTGTATGTTTTTGACACTACGCTCAGGGACGGTGAACAGGTGCCGGGCTGCCAGCTGAACACGGTGGAGAAAATCCAAGTGGCACGCCAATTGGAGCAACTGGGCGTTGACGTGATTGAGGCCGGATTTCCGGTGTCGAGCCCGGGCGACTTCAATTCGGTGATAGAGATTTCAAAGGCCGTGACGTGGCCGGTGGTGTGCGCCTTGACGCGCGCCGTGGAGCGCGACATCGACGTGGCCGCCGAGAGCCTGCGCCATGCCAAGCGCAAGCGCATACACACGGGCATCGGCACCAGCGACGCCCACATAAGGTATAAGTTCAATAGCACGCGCGAGGAAATCATTGAGCGTGCGGTGAAAGCGGTGAAATATGCCCGGAGGTATGTGGAAGACGTGGAGTTCTATGCCGAAGACGCAGGGCGCACCGACAACGAATACCTGGCGCGCGTGATTGAGGCCGTGGTGAAAGCCGGCGCAACGGTGGTGAACATCCCCGACACCACGGGCTATTGCCTGCCAGAGGAATACGGCCGGAAAATCAAATACCTCATGGAGCATGTGGACGGCATCGACAAGGTGGTGGTGTCAACCCATTGCCACAACGACCTGGGCCTGGCCACGGCCAACACCCTGAGCGGCATCATGAACGGTGCGCGGCAGGTGGAGGTGACCATCAACGGCATCGGCGAGAGGGCGGGCAACACATCGCTGGAGGAGATTGCCATGATCATGAAGTGCCACCAATTTAAAGGCATTGACACCAACATCAACACCACGAAAATCTATCCCACCAGCCGCATGGTGAGCTCGTTGATGAACATGCCCGTGCAGCCCAACAAGGCGGTGGTGGGGCGCAACGCCTTCGCCCATAGCAGCGGCATCCACCAGGACGGGGTGCTGAAAAATGCACAGACCTACGAGATAATGAGTCCACATGACATAGGGCTCGACGACAACTCCATCGTGCTGACGGCACGGAGCGGCAGGGCGGCGCTGAAATTCAGGCTCGAGGCACTGGGCGTGAGCGTGGACGAGAAGAAGCTGGACCGCCTCTACCAGAAATTCCTCGCCATGGCCGACCGCAAAAAGGAGGTGAACGACGACGACATACTGACGCTGGCGGGTGCCAACCAGGCCGAGAGCCACGCCGTGAGGCTCGACTACCTGCAGGTGACAACAGGCATGGGCGTGAGGAGCGTGGCCAGCATAGGACTCGACATCAGCGGACAGAAGTTCGAGGCCGCCGCTACGGGCAACGGTCCGGTGGATGCGGCCATCAAGGCACTGAAGAAAATCATTCAGAAACAGATGGTGATGAAGGAATTCACCATCCAGGCCATCTCGAAAGGCTCCGACGACATGGGAAAAGTTCACATGCAGGTGGAATACAACGGCAGCCTGTACTACGGCTTCGGTGCCAATACCGACATTGTGACGGCATCGGTGGAAGCCTATATCGACTGTATCAACAAATTCAGGGATTAATGATAAAACGCTTGCGCAATTCACAATATTATGAATACTCTTTTTGACAAGATATGGGACAAGCACGTCGTGCAGGTGATTGACGACGGCCCCACACAACTATATATTGACCGTCTCTACTGTCACGAGGTGACCAGTCCGCAGGCTTTCGACGGTTTGCGAGAACGGGGAATAAAGTGTTTTCGCCCAGGGCAGGTGTTTTGCATGCCCGACCACAACACACCCACTCACGACCAGGACAAGCCCATTGAGGACCCGGTGTCAAGGAAACAGGTGGACATGTTGCAAAGAAATGCTGCCGAATTTGGCCTTTCATACTACGGCATGATGCACCCCGACAACGGCATCCTGCACGTGGTGGGCCCCGAGAAAGGGCTTTCGTTGCCGGGAATGACCATCGTTTGCGGCGACTCGCACACCAGCACCCACGGTGCCATGGGGGCCGTGGCTTTCGGCATCGGCACCTCAGAGGTGGAAATGGTGCTGGCATCCCAGTGCATCCTGCAGCAAAAGCCAAAGACCATGCGCATCAGCATCAACGGACAGCTGGGAAAAGGGGTGGTGGCAAAAGACGTTGCACTCTTCCTGATGAGCCAGCTCACCACAAGCGGGGCCACCGGCTTCTTTGTGGAATATGCCGGCGAAGTGGTGGAGAACATGTCGATGGAAGGCCGCCTCACGCTGTGCAACCTTTCCATAGAGATGGGTGCACGGGGCGGCATGGTGGCTCCCGACGACGTCACCCTTGAATACTTGAAAGGTCGCGATTTTGCCCCGAAAGGCGACGACTGGGAGAAGGCCGTGGCTTACTGGAAAACGCTGAGGAGCGACGACGATGCTGTCTTCGACAAAGACATCACATTCGATGCCGCCGACATAGAGCCGCGCATCACCTACGGCACCAATCCCGGCATGGGCATGGGAATTGGCGGACGCATACCCTTGGCCGACAGCATGGACGGCGCGGCACGCGAAGGTTTCCTCAAGGCACTGAAATACATGGATTTTGAACCCGGACAACAGTTGGAGGGCCTCCCCATCGACTACGTGTTCCTCGGGGCCTGCACCAACGGGCGCATAGAAGATTTCCGCGCCTTTGCCTCCATAGTGAAAGGGCGGAAGAAAGCCGACGGCGTGACGGCCTGGCTCGTGCCCGGTTCATGGGCCGTGGCCCTACAGCTGCAGGCGGAAGACACCGGCCGCATACTGACCGAGGCAGGTTTTGAAATCCGTCAGCCCGGCTGCTCGGCCTGTCTGGCCATGAACGACGACAAAGTGCCTGCGGGCAAATACTGCGTGTCAACAAGCAACCGCAATTTTGAAGGCAGACAAGGTCCCGGAGCACGCACCATCCTGGCCAGTCCGCTGGTGGCGGCAGCAGCGGCTGTTACCGGGCGCGTCACCGACCCGAGAAAACTCTTGTAAATGCATTTATCATTATCATTTGTATGAAGGCTCCCTCTAATCCCCCCTTGGGGGGAAAGATTTTGAAATCTTTAAAGTATGAGTTATGAGATATGAGTTTTACTGCCGCCATAGCTCATAATTAATAACTCAAAACTTAAAATCCCTCCTACGGGAGGGGCCGGGGGCGTGCCTTTATTATTTAACATTTATCAATTAGCGTAGCGCAAATGAAACAGCCATTCAACATCATAACAAGCACTTGCGTGCCCCTGCCGATGGAGAACATCGACACCGACCAAATCATCCCCGCCCGTTTCCTGAAAGAAACGCGACGCGACGAGGCCTTCTTCGGCCAGCAGCTTTTCCGCGACTGGCGCTATCGTCCCGACGGCTCGGCGAACATGGACTTCGTGCTCAACAACCCGCAGTATGGCGGTACCATCCTGGTGGCAGGCCGCAACTTCGGGTCGGGCTCCTCGCGCGAACATGCTGCATGGGCCATCGCGGGCTATGGTTTCCGCGTGGTGGTGAGCAGCTTTTTTGCCGACATACACATCAACAACGAGCTCAACAACTTCGTGCTGCCCGTCATCGTCAGCCCGCAATTCCTTGAAAATCTTTTCAAAACCATCCACGACGACCCCAAGGCTCTGGTGGAAGTTGACTTGCCACGGCAGACCATCACCAACCTGGCCACCGGCGAACAGGAGGTTTTCCCCATCAACAGCTATAAGAAACACTGCCTGATGAACGGACTCGACGACATAGACTTCCTTATGGAAAACAAAGAAAAAACAGAGGCATGGGAAGCAGCGAACAAATAGGCCACTACCGCCGGCATCCCTTCGTGGAAATCATGGACTGCACGCTGCGCGACGGCGAGCAGACCTCGGGCGTCAGCTTCCTGCCCCACGAGAAGCTCATGATTGCCCGTATGCTGCTCAAGGAGGTCAACGTTGACCGCCTCGAAGTGGCATCGGCAAGAGTGAGCAGCGGCGAGAAAGAAGCCACCACAATGATTTGCAGCTTTGCTCGCGAACAAGGGCTCATCGACAAGGTGGAGGTGCTCGGATTCGTGGATGGCGGGGAGTCGGTGAAATGGATTAAGGAATGTGGCGGAAAAGTCATCAACCTGCTGGCAAAGGGCAGTGAACGACATTGCAGACAACAGTTGGGGAAAACGCCTGAAGCCCACCTGTCCGACACCCTCGACACCATAGCCATGGCCAATAATGAGGGGCTGGCGGTCAACGTCTATCTGGAAGACTGGAGCAATGGCATGAAAGCCTCGCCGCAATATGTTTACGACATGCTCGGCGCACTGGCCCAGACACCGGTGAAGCGCTTCATGCTCCCCGACACCTTGGGAGTGCTCAACCCCTTGCAGGTCATTGAATACATGAGGAAGATGAAGAAGGCCTTCCCCACCCTGCATTTCGATTTCCACGCCCACAACGACTACGACCTGGCCGTGAGCAACACGCTGGCCGCCGTCCTCGGCGGATGCAACGGCGTGCATGTCACCGTCAACGGCCTGGGCGAACGCTGTGGAAATGCGCCGCTCTCCACCGTCCAGGTCATATTGAAAGACCATTTCGAGGCCGTCACCAACATCCGCGAGGACAAGCTCAACGATGTCAGCCGGCTGGTGGAAAGCTACAGCGGCATCAGCATCGCCCCCAACCAGCCCGTCATCGGCGAGAACGTGTTCACACAGGTGGCCGGCATCCATGCCGACGGCGACCACAAGGCGCGCCTGTACTACAACCTGCTCACCCCCGAAAGGTTCGGCAGAAAGCGAGAATATGCGCTGGGGAAGAACAGCGGGCGCGCCAATGTCGCCAAGAACCTTGAGGAACTGGGGCTGCAACTCACCCCCGAGCAAATGCAGAAAGTGGCGAAAAGGGTCACGGAACTGGGCGACAGGAAAGAAATGGTGACGCGCGACGACCTTCCCTACATCGTGAGCGACGTGCTCAAGCACGACACGCCCGAGGACAGCGTGAAACTGCTGAGCTACATGGTGTCGTCGGCATACGGCCTGAAACCCCTCGCCAGCCTGAAGGTGGAGATACACGGACAGCAATATGAGGCCGACTCCACCGGCGACGGACAATACGACGCCTTCGTAAAGGCCCTGCGTAAAGTCTATCGCGACAAACTGGGCCGCACCTTCCCCATCCTAACAAACTACACTGTTTCCATTCCGCCCGGCGGTCGGACGGACGCACTGGTGCAGACCGTCATCACCTGGCAAGACAACGACAAAATCATCAAAACCCGTGGGCTCGACGCCGACCAGACGGAGGCCGCCATCAAGGCCACCATCAAGATGCTGAATATTTTTGAAGAAGGAAATAAGCACTTCGACAAATTATAAAAGCTAAAATCGGCAACAGTTTTTTCAAGTGGCCCTCCAGTCCAGACGGCATCCGACTCCAGTCCAGACGGCATCCGACTCCAGTCCAAACCGCATCCGACTCCAGTCCAAACCGCATCCGACTCCAGTCCAGACGGCAAACGACTCAAGGGCTTCTATTATCTCTCTTCACTTTAAATGGCATTTCACATACTAAAACACATAGTTGAAACGTTTTATTAAAAAGATAATCTAATTACGACAATGAAAATAAAAGTAGCCGTCCTTCCGGGCGACGGCATAGGCCCGGAAATCATGGAACAGGGGAAGGCCGTGCTGTTGGCCGTTGCCCAACGTTTCGGACATGAAATCACCTGTACCGAAGCAATATGCGGTGCCGACGCCATAGACAAGGTGGGCGACCCGTTCCCGGAGGAGACGTTCGCCATCTGCCAGGAAAGCGACGCCGTGCTCTTTGCCGCCGTTGGCGACCCACGCTATGACAACAACCCCACGGCAAAGGTGCGCCCCGAGCAGGGGCTGCTGGCCATGCGCAAAAAGCTGGGGCTCTTTGCCAACATCAGGCCCGTGCAGACTTTTAAGTGCCTTGTTCATAACAGTCCGCTGAAAGACGAGCTTATCGACGGTGCCGACTTCATCTGCATCCGCGAGCTGACGGGCGGCATGTATTTCGGCGAGAAATACCAAGACGACGAAAAGGCCTACGACACCAACATCTACACAAGGCATGAGATAGAGCGCATCTTGAAGGTGGGATATGAATATGCCCTGCGCCGGAAACGCCACCTCACCGTGGTGGACAAGGCCAACATATTGGCATCGAGCCGGCTGTGGCGGCAGGTGGCCATGGAAATGGCTCCGCAATACCCCGACGTACGCACGGACTATATGTTCGTGGACAATGCCGCCATGCGCATGATAGCAGAGCCGAAATTCTTCGACGTCATGGTGACGGAAAACACCTTCGGCGACATCCTCACCGACGAGGGGTCGTGCATCAGCGGTTCCATGGGGCTGCTGCCCTCGGCCTCCACGGGAGAAGGCACGCCGCTCTTTGAACCCGTGCACGGCTCATGGCCGCAGGCTGCGGGGAAGAACATTGCCAACCCCCTGGCACAAATTCTCAGCGTGGCCATGCTCTACGAGCATTTCGGACTCGACCGCGAGGGGCAGGTCATCAGGGATGCCGTGAACGCCAGTCTTGAAGAAAACATACGGACGCCCGAGATACAGACTCCCGGCGGACCGCATTATGGTACGAAGGAAGTGGGGCAATGGATTGTTGAAAAAGTGAAGGCCACCCTCTAATCCCATCTTGGGGGGGAGGAAAAGGTGAAAAATCTTTTTATGTGAAAAGTGAAGAGTGAAGAGTGAATAATTTGCTACCGCCATCTTTAAAGTGAAAAGAGAAAAAAGAATCATCTTCCTGGTGGCGGCGTATATCATTGCTGCCACCACATCTTTTTCATACGCACAGAGTTCTGCCGAGCTGCGCGATTCGCTGGGCGTGGTAGCCGAGCAAGTGAGGCTTCACCCCGACTTGCTCTACCTTCGCCTGCAAAAAGCATCGCTCAACATGCAACTCGAACAGTATGACTACGCCAGGATGGAGTATGACTATGTCTTGCAGAAAGACCCCGACAACCTGGCGGCCCTGTTTTTCCGTGCCTGGTGCAACGAGAAGCTGTTCCGCTACGGGTTTGCACGGGCAGACTACGAGCACCTGCTGAAACTCGTTCCCGACAACTTCGAGGTGCGGCTGGGCCTTGCACTGCTTAACCACAAAGACAAGCACCTGACCATAGCCTACGACCAAATCAACATGCTGGTGGAACAGCACCCCGACAGCGCCATCGTATGGGCGGCAAGGGGCGGCATGGAGAAGGACCGGATGATGACCGATGCCGCCATCTATGACTTCACGCAGGCCATTCGCCTGGACCCGGGAAACACCAGCTACCTGCTTTCGCGCTGCGAACTATACCTGAAAGAAAAGAAATATGCCGATGCCCGCGAAGACCTGCAGGCCCTTGTCAGCCTAGGCGTTGACCCGTCATCACTTCAACATCTGTTCAAACAACTTCCCAAGAAAAAGAAGAAAAAGAGAGGACTCTTTTAAGTTATGAGTTATGAGTGATGAGTTTTGCTGCCCCATATAAGTTGAATAATAGAAAAGGTAAATAAACAATCCTAAATTGTGAAAATCATCCATACCGCCGACATCCATCTTGGACAAGTCATCTATCAAAACTATGAACGTTGCGACGAACACCGCTATTACTTCCAACAGCTGGAGCAATGGTGCCGACAAGAAGCGCCCGATGCACTGGTGGTGAGCGGTGACATATTCGACATTCAGCAGCCCTCGGCCGCAACGTGGAAAACCTTCACCGACAGTTTTGTAAGCCTTCACGAGGCAAATCCCGGCATGGCCATTGTCATAGTGGCCGGCAACCACGACTCGCCCTCACGCATACAGTCGAACCATGCCGTTTGGCGACTGGCCGGCGTCAGGCTGGTGGGCAATCCGCCACCCGCCGATTATTACTGTCGCGAAGGCTGGCAGGAGGCTTTTATCGTAAGACTTCAAGCGGGATACATCGTTTGCCTGCCATTCATGACGGGTGAACGCACCGCCATGATACAGGAACTGCTTGACTATGTGGACAACGAAAACCGAGAGTCGAAGCCCGTCGTAATGACAGGCCACCTGACCGTTGCCGGCAGCGACACCACAGGCCACGACTTCGACATCGGCCGCGTGAAAGCCCAGGACATCGGCAGCCTGGGCAAGGGCTACGACTACCTTGCGCTCGGACATATCCACAAGCCGCAGACCATCGGTCACGAAAACGACAGCATGGCTCCCGACGTCACCTACCCTGCCCCACAGGTGCGCTATGCCGGCAGTGCCGTTCACGTCAGCTGCGACGAGGCCTACCCACACACGGTCAGCATGGTGGAAATCCACAGACATGGCGGCGATGTAAGAATCAGGCAGCTGCGCATCCACCAGCTGCGGCATTTCTACAACCTCCCCCTCCACGGCGAGCCATACCATCAGGCGGAAGAGGCATTGGCCGACCTCCGCGCGTTTACAATCAACAACAAGAGCGGATATCTGCGCCTGCGTTTCGACAAGGGCGCCGTGCTGCCTTCCGACTTCAACCAAATGGTGTATGCCATCTTGGAGCCCTTCGGCGGCGAACTGCGCTACAACCCGAAGATTATTTGGGAAGGGGTTGAAGAAAACGACACGGAAACAACCGATAAACCCAAATTTGAGGTGGCTGAACTACAGCAGATGACCGACCCGCTGGTCTTCATTGAGAGAACCAAGGAAAAATATCCCAACCTCAGCATGAATGAAATACGTGAGGCATTCGCTGAAATTGAAGAAGAAATCCGACTAATGGGAGAACAATAATATGACTATCAAAGAACTACATATCCGCAATATCGCCTCCATAGAACGTGGCGACATAGACTTTGAAAACGGACTGTGCGACGCCATTAGCGGCGAGCCGGCATCATTGTTCCTTATCAGCGGCGACACGGGGGCCGGAAAGACCGCCATCCTCGACTGCATAGCCATGGCGCTCTATATGAAAACACCAAGGCTCGCCGGCGTCACCAATGTCACGAAAAACGAATATGTCAACAACGAGGGCGAAACCATCAAGGTGGCCAGCATAGAACAATACACGCGCCTCGGCATTTCTGAGCATGACGAATGTTACTGCGAGGTGCGCTTCACCGGCAACGACGGCCGCGACTACCACGCAAGGCTTACCCTCGGGATGCAGCGACAAAGGGGGAAAAAGACTCTGAAACACAGCAAGCCCAAATGGGAAGTGAAAGTGAATGAGGAAGACTGGCGGTCGGGCAAAAATGAAGTGGAAGACATCATTCTCAACGCCATCGGACTGTCGTTTGAACAGTTTGGAAGGATGGCTATGCTCGCACAAGGACAGTTCGCGGCTTTCCTGACCGGAAACAAGCAGGAACGGGAAGCCATTCTCGAACAGCTCACCAATACCGAAAGGTTTTCCGTCTATGGCACAGCTATTAAGAACATCTTTGCAAAAGCCAAGGACAGCTGCGCACTCATAAAGAAGGAATACGAAACGGAAAAGGCGCACATCCTCGACGACGACGAGAAAAACCAACTTGAAAAGGATTTGAAAAACCTTGAAGAACAACTGAATATTACAGACCAACAACTAAGCAACTGCGAAACGAGGCTCAAGCTTGCCACCAACATTGAGAAATGTCAGAAAGACATCATCGAGGCCACTCAGCAGAAACAACAGATAGAACAGGCCATCAGGCAGGACGACTACAGGCAGGACGAGGAACTGGTAAAGGGTTGGGACTCAACAACCACGCAGCGACAGACGTTGACAAAACTGAAGGAGCACAGGTTGAAAATTCTACAGGCCGAGAACGAGAAAAATGGACTGAAAGACAATTTCCTACAACTGAAAGCCGACTTCGCCAGACGACAAGAGGACATCAAGACACTCGAAACCTACATAAAGGACCAACAGCAATGGCTCACCGCACAAAGCCACTGCGAAGAGCTCTACGCCAACGCCGCCGTGGTGATGCAGCAAATGAACCAATATCAGGACGAGAAAAACGACGAACGGGCATTCGAGGAAAAAATAAAGGCCGAGAAAGAGAAAACCGCCACGCTGGAGGAAAACGCCCTGTTGGCTGCGAAAAAAGCAGATAAAGCCGCCACGATGGCTGCAGATATGCAGAACGAAATAGACAGACTGACCCGCCAGCGAGAGGCCATGAGGCCCGAAATAGTCAACAGCAGCCTCGACAATGCAACCAAACAGTTTTCCAGCCTGTCGCAACTGCGGGAAAAACTGTCGCAACTTCAAGGCAGCAAGGAAGAACTGCAGAAAATGGCCGTTGACATTGAGGAACGCAAGAGCCGCCTCACCATTCTTTGCCAGGAAATGGAAAAGGCGAAGGAAGCCCTTGAAATGGCAAGAAAACATGACGAACAGGCCACCAACCGACTGCACACCATGCAGACAAGCGTGGAAGACTATTTCGTCGCAATGAGGAGAAACATGGCCAGGGAGCAAATTGAAACATGCCCCCTGTGCGGACAGCACATCCACCACCTGCACATAGACGACGACTTCAGGGCCATGCTCACACCGCTTGAAAAAGAAAAGGAAGAAAGCGCAAAACAACTCGCCAAGGCTACTGAAGAAAGCGAAAAGACCACCAAGAATCATACCGCCGCATTGACGGAAGTGAAATCACAAAGCCGACAATATCAGTCTTTGGACAAAAAGATCAAGGATCAGGCCGCAACAGTGGAAACCACGGCGCGAAGTCTCGGCATCGACACCGAACAGCCCATGACTCCGCAAGTGGAAAGTGCCATGGCCGCAACCAAGAAGGAGGCCGAAAGTCTCAGAGAGCAGCAGCGGAAAGCCGAGGATTTGCAGAAAGTCATCAACACGCGTTTTGAAGAGGGAAAAAAGCTCAACAAAAACGCTGTAAAGGCAGACAGCGAGAAGAAAAACGCCGAAAAGACCCGCGACGACAACAAGCAGGAAATCATCAGGCTGGAAGTACGGAGGCAAGAATTATCCTCACACGCTCAGCAACTGCATGGCGCCATCACCACGGCGCTCGCTCATCTCACAAACTCATGGGACAACCGAATAGAAGAGTCGAAGACCTTGTTGCGAAACAGCGCAAGGGAATACACTGCAAGAAAAGAGAAACTCGGTGCCGACCGACAAACACTCCTGACATGGCAACAGGCCGTGAAAACCATCGCCGACACCCATGCGAAAATTGTTGCCCTCCATCCCGACTGGATCAGTTTAGAGGGTGGAGAGTTGAAATGTTTTAAAAAGGGTGTTGAGGACTGGACCCACCTCTACGCAGAGGTCGTGGCCAATGACAATAAAGCCCGCGAAAGCGCCGGCGTAGTCAAAGAATGTGAACTGTCGCTGCAACAATATTATGCCGAAACAGGCACCACCGAAGCCATGTTACAGGCCCTTGCAGATAAGGAAAAAGAACTCTGGCGGGCCCGCCGGAGAATCGAAGACACAAAGACGAAACTCACCTCGCAAAGCGATGCCCTGGACAAAGCACAACATCAGATGAACGACGACAATGAAAGACTCCAGGCCATGACACCCGGAAG
Organism: Prevotella sp.; assembly: GCA_017474515.1. Classification (GTDB taxonomy): domain Bacteria; phylum Bacteroidota; class Bacteroidia; order Bacteroidales; family Bacteroidaceae; genus Prevotella. The sequence goes on from JAFVHN010000002.1 coordinate 16,361, forward strand.
CAACAATGCAGCGATGCCGATTTCCGAAACCATCCAATTGCTGAAACAAGAGAAAGAAAAGCTGACTGTCCGGCGCGACGATATGATGACGCAGCGCGGCTCCATCGGCAACAGGCTGGAAGAGAACAGAAAAAACATCGACCACTTCAAAGAACTCGCCGAAAGGCTCGGCAGGGCTCAGCAAAGACTTGGCAGGTGGAAAACCATGAACGACTACTTCGGCGGCACACGCTTCCGCACACTCGTGCAAACATACATCCTGCATCCCTTGCTCAACAATGCAAACATCTATCTCACGCATATCACCGACCGCTACAAGCTGACCTGCAGTGAAGAAAACGAACAACTTGCCATCCTCGTACTCGACCGCTACAACAAAGACCAGGTGCGCAGCATCACCGTGCTCTCGGGCGGCGAACGTTTCATGGTTTCGCTCGCACTGTCGCTCGCATTGTCGTCGCTCAACCGTCCAGGCATGAACGCCGGAATACTGTTCATAGACGAAGGCTTCGGAACTCTCGATGAAAAGAGCCTTCACGCCGTCATGTCAACACTTGAACGATTGCAGGAAATAGCCGGACAGGACATTCGGCGTGTTGGAATCATCTCGCACCGCGAGGAACTCAGTGAACGCATTCCCGTGCAGATAAAAGTCACAAGGCACGGGGAAGGAAGAAGCCGTTTGGAAATATCGGGAACCAGGGCCAGGAGCAGCCAATGACAAAACCGTTCGTGCTCAGAGTCCGCGGGCTTTGTATATCAGGTCCTTGGCGGCATTGATTTCCTGGAACTTCTTTTCTGCGGCTTTTCTTACGTCCTCACCCAGTGTGGCGACGCGGTCGGGGTGGTGTTTCAAGGCCAGGGCACGATAGGCTTTTCTCACCTCGTCGTCGGTGGCCGAAGGATCCAGGCCCAGCACTTTGTAGGCGGCCTCCAGGCTGGTGCTGCTATCGTGGAGGTTGAGAAGTGAATCAACCTCGCTATCATTCATGCGGAGTGCCCTGCACACATCGCGTAGTGCCTGTACTTCTTGTGGGTCAATAACTCCGTCGGCCCTTATAAGGTCTGCAAGGAAGGCCAGTAGTTGCAACCTCTGCCCATAGCTCAAGTTGTCGGCTATCTGACCGCAACTCTGCATGACGATGTCGCGATAAGCGCCTACGCGCTGGCTTTCCATGCGTTTCTGCTCGTCGAAAAGCCGACGGAGGATTTGCTCGCCCTCACTCACCGCCACGTCGCCGAAATTGACGCGCAGGAAACGGCGCACGGCCTCCATCTCGCTGTGCATCACCTTTCCGTCGGCGCGGATGATATAGGATGCCAGCACAAGAAGGCTGAACAGGAAGCTGTTACGCTGCCCGGTGTTAACGCGTCCCGATTGTCTTGTAGTGCCGGCGCCACGGGTGGTGCGCTGGTAAGAACTGTAATTTTCGGTGCTGTCACTGTCGCCGCCGTCAAAAAGACTTCCCAATGCATAGCCAGCAAGTGCCGCCAACGGGCTTCCTCCAGAGATGATGAAGCCCAGAATACCGCAAATCCATTTCGCTATTCCCATGATATCTGTTTTTTTTTTGCAAAGATACGAATATAAAGTGAAAAGTGAAGACTTTCTACATCTATAATTCACAAATCTTCATTCACGCCATTTAGAATAATTGTTTTGAACCAGTCGCGAAGCAGACCACCATATTGATGTTGGGAGTCGGCCACGAGAATGAGTACCTGTCGCCCATCGTCGAGGCGCGGTCCAAGGCACATGCCCTCGTAGTTGGCAAAGTCCTGGTGCAAAAGGTTCATGCGGGTTTTCCAGCCGCACAGGTGCGTCTTGGTAAGTGGCTGGGGTGAAATGGTTCCAGTTATTTCATGCGCTTTTGCCGGTTTCACCAGATAGATATTGCATTTCACCCACGAACCGATTTTCCTTTTCCCCATAAATATTTCGCGCTCCAAGACCAGCAACCGTCCATCGTCGAGGGCGGTGAGGGCACTGACGCCAAGCAGATGAAGTTTTCCTTTTTTCTTTACGTTCCAACCATCTGTCTTATAGATATATTGCGATATTTGGTTCATGTGCTTATCGAACGAAAGCAACCGCAATAATTGTGCGCCGTCATTGCCGGAAAGGACATCGGCAGGCAGCGCATTTTCTGTGGTCGTCCAGAAAGTGGCCGTTGGAAAATGGTATGCCAGGGCCTCAAGCCCCCTGTTGCGCTGAGCATTTTTCATATACGGTGGAACATTCAGCCTGCGCCCGGTCCGCCTGCCTTGCATATTGTATTCAAGGACTTCGTTATCGGCCTCTCCGCTAACAAACAGGCTGCTATCTGATGGCACAAACACAATGCCCTCGGTGTCGCGGTTGGGCAGGCCGGAAGAACGGAAACCGAGATTGACGGCCTCCGTCAACCTTCCAGTACGGCGGTCTATAGAGAGACGGAAAAGGAAGAAACCGTCTTCTGGAGTTTTGTCGCTGACCAGGGCGTAGGTGTCGTCGCCCACCCGCGTAATGCCACTATAGTCGCCGGCGGGAATGGCGGTTTTGAACTTCACCTGACGGCATAACTCGGCTCTGACAATGACCTCGTCCGACGGATTGGCGATGCCTTGCGACCATGAAAAAAGCGGCGCCATGAGCATGGCACCGCTAACAAAAGCCCTGATTTTCATCCTTGAAATGTTAATCGTCATTGGGCTGAATGTTCACTCCAAAAGATAGTTATTTGCCGAAATAGCGCTTGAGCAGTCCGGCGAAGCCTGCACCGTGGCGTGCCTCATCCTTGGCCATTTCGTGAACGGTGTCGTGAATGGCGTCGAAGCCGGCAGCCTTGGCGTTCTTGGCAATGCGGAATTTGTCTTCGCAGGCACCCTGCTCGGCGGCGGCACGCTTCTCGAGGTTGGTCTTCGTGTCCCACACGCACTCGCCCAGCAGTTCGGCAAAACGGCTGGCGTGGTCGGCTTCTTCAAAGGCATAGCGCTTGAAAGCCTCGGCAATTTCGGGATAGCCCTCGCGGTCGGCCTGCCTGGCCATGGCCAAATACATGCCCACCTCGCCGCACTCACCATTGAAGTGGTTGCGCAGGTCCTGAATCATTTCCTCATCCACACCGGGCAGTTTGCCGTCGCCAATCTTATGCACGGTGGCAAATGTCATTTCGCCGTCGTCTTTCAGTTCAGAGAACTTCGAGGCAGGAGCCTTACAGATGGGGCACTTCTCGGGAGCCTCTGTTCCTTCATAGATGTAGCCGCAAACGGCACAGATAAATTTCTTTTTCATAATGTTTTGGTTTTTAGAAGTTAATAAATCAGATTCTTTCTTTTTGCAAAGATACGAAAAACAAGTGAATAACAAAAAATATACATGATTATTTTTCGTTATTGTGAAAAAATAACTTTTATTCAAATTTCACATTCGCTGTTTTTTTGGGGAGTTCGGGAGTTCGCACTATAAAGGAGAGGCCCTGCCCACCCCTTTCCGTTGAGTGGAATAAGAGTGGACTCCTTTTTTTCTGAACTAATGTTACACCAGAGCTTCTTCAGCACTCGTAAATTATTATGAAGTAACGACGCCACGGATTTGGTACATTGGCAGTGTACCATGGGTACATCCGCAATGTGCGAATGAAACATTGCGGATGTACGAAATGAACATTTGAAAGTAAAGCCTTTGAATGTTGTAGAATTGTTATTTGGAAAAAGAGAGCAATCGACTTACCTCCGCCGCATTGAGCGCCCATTCGTAAGTATAACATTCGTCGGCGCCGTCTGGCGATGGAACGATGGACATCTGTTGTGCTTCGGCCTTCATCTTGAGCAGTTCGCCCACGGAGAGTTTGCCTTGCAACTGTTTCAACAAAGCCTCGACACTTGAAGAAGACAACCCCTTGACCGTCTGACGGGTGAAAGGCATTTCAAGCCAAATGATCTCACGTTTTCCGACATCGAGGACGCCGAACACCAGGCCTTTCGACAGGTTGCTCTCGCTGATTCTCACGGCATGCTGAACGCACGAGGGGTCGTAGGCCACGCCGTCCTCTTCGGAAACCTTCATCGGGAAGGCAGAGTCCATCCACCCTACGACCAGGTTGGGTGTAAGTGCGCCACGCGAATAGGCATTGCAAGTAAAGGTGACATATTTCGCGCCGGCCTTCTGCAAATCGGGTATCGAAAGTTCTATATATTCGGCGGTGCCCACCATGTCGGGGATGGAACGGACGTCGCCGGAATGTTTCGCCCCTGTGCATGTGAGATTGAAGTAGGCACATTCTTCAACCTTCTCCTCCGGCAGGGCGATGCGGCAACTCAAGTCCATGTCCATGTGCTGTGCCGGCAACCCCTTTCCCCATTGCAGGAAAAGGCGGACGGCATCACCTTCCACGGGGAAGCGGGTGCCCATGAGCGCACACGATGTGTCCTGTATCGTGGTGCTTCGGTCGCCCACGCTCACCGGAATGTTGAAAAGTTGGGAATCTATATAGACAGTCTTGCCGGGAGCGGGCATGGCGGCGAAGCGGCGGAGCATGGTCTGGCGGTAGATGTTGTTCACCTTTCTGACCATTTCGGCCAATTCCTCTTTATTATATAAAGCGAGCAGCTTATGGGCCGGAACCTGTACCGTGCCGCCGATGATGGGCTTGGCCAGCCTGACCTGCTTGGCATCGAAATAGTTGTCGGCGGCATTGCCCAGTGACAAAAGCAGGCGCGAGGGCAAGCGGTCGGCCACCTGGCGGAAGGCGTCAAGCGTCTTGTCAGCGCCAAAGCGGAGCATGGTGGCAAAAAGGCTGCGGGCAAAAAGTCCCGGCCTTTCTTGCAACATGGCCAACAACGTGTCGGCATCGCGATGATATCGGGCATTTTCTAACTGACCTTGCCAGGTGGTATAGGTCTGTTTGTAGAACAGGTCAAGGATTTCAGCCAGGTGCTCATAGCCTTTTCTACGGGAATATTCGCCAAGGCGCAGGGCATGAATCATTCTCACCCACATGCCGCGTTTGGCGTTCATGTTCTCACAAGCCTGCTCTGCCGACAGGTGAAGGCCGTTGAGCCACCGTGCCACTCTTTGACAATCCTTCCTGCCATATTTCAGTTTCAGGTTGTCTTTCATCGTGGCGGCGGCAGATTCGCTTTTGTCTTCAACGTCGCAAATATGACTGTTCAGTCTCCTCGCATGTTTGATAAGTGTCTTGGGCTCAATGATTTTCACCATTCCCGTCTTTTCATACCAGAGGAAACGCAGTATGTCTGCGGGCGTTTTCATCAGTTTTCCGGCCTCGTCGTCCTTGCCGTTTGCAGTCAGGGTTTTCACGGCGATCATGGCCGTTTCTTTCATTTCAATGCTCACTCCGTCAGGCAGGCCGTAAACGTAGAGCAACTGCCGGAGCGACTCTTGTTGGGTGGCATCAAGAGGTGTGGACGATTCGAGCAGGGACCGAAATACGGCAAGCATGTCATCTTCGCAAAAAAGCCGCAATTGCTTGAGCTTGCTTCCCTGGCCTTTATACACATATCCGGCCGTCTTGAAGGGCTTTCCGCAAAACGGGCATCCGTTATATCGCTCCAGGGGGAACGTACCTTCCGGGATGAAGTGTCCGCAAGGCAGCGTATCGCCCTGCATGCCGAGATGCCGGTCGTCGATGTTGGCAAAGAAAGTAATGATGTGGTCCAAACGACTTTCACCGGTCGGCACCTGCCAGCCTTTCACCAATGGCGCCCAGTTGAGGTCCACTCCCAACACTTTGTCAATGACAAGGGTGATGTTGGCCAACGTTCCGGCCTCCACGCCATTGAGCGCATGCAACAACTCCTCGGTGACAGAAAAACCGTTTTCGCGTAGTCGCCTCACAAATGCCGCAACAACGGGCGACATTTCGGATGACCAGTCAATTTGTTCGCGTTTGATGTCAAGGTAAACGGCGTTGTAGCGCAATGCAACGCCGGTCAGTATGTCCTGCTTCATTGTTCGTTTTGTTAAAGAGGTAATTAAGCCGCTAAAAGATATCATCAAAATGATGTCAAAAGAAGTAAGCCGCTTTTGGACCTGCTCAACATTACGTAAGAAGTCGGGGTGACAGGATTCGAACCTGCGACACCCTGGTCCCAAACCAGGTGCGCTACCGGGCTGCGCTACACCCCGCCTTTATTTGCGGATGCAAAGGTACAAAATCTTTTAGTAATGAGTTGGGTTTTAGGAAATATTAACTCAACGCGGAGGTCTTTAGAAAGCCTCTTTTTTACTAAAATCTTTTCAGTTTTATTCTTTTATAATCCCCTGCTCTTTGAAAATCTTCTTCAATGCCAGCACACCGCGCTCCACTTGTTCCTCGGTATGAGTGGCCATGAGTGCGAACCTTACGAGCGTGTCTTGCGGGGCACATGCCGGCGGAATAACGGGATTGATGAACACACCGGCGTCGAAGGCCAGCTTGGTGACAAGGAAAGTCTTGTCGATGTCGCGCACATAGAGAGGGATGATGGGACTTTCGGTCTCGCCGATTTCAAAACCTTCCTCGCGGAAACGTTTCAGCGCGTAGTTGGTGACTTTCCAAAGGCGCTCTATGCGCTCGGGCTCCTGCTGGATGATATGGAGGGCTTCAAGAGCGGCGGCAGTAGCTGCCGGAGTGTTCGATGCACTAAAGATGTAAGTGCGGCAAGTGTGTTTCAGGTAGTTGATGGTGTCCTTGTCGGAGGCAATGAAACCGCCTATGCTGGCCAGCGACTTTGAGAAGGTGCCCATGATGAGGTCCACCTCGTCGGTCAGGCCGAAATGGTCGCACACTCCCCTGCCCTGTTCGCCAAAAACGCCGATGCCGTGGGCTTCGTCCACCATGACGGCGCAATTGTATTTCTTTTTCAGCCGGATGATTTCGGGAAGGTTGGCCAGGTCACCCTCCATGGAGAACACGCCGTCCACGACGATGAGCTTGATGCCCTCCTCGGGCAGGCTCTGAAGCACGCGCTCAAGGTCGCCCATGTCGTTATGCTTGTAATGCAGCTGACGGGCAAACGACAGGCGGCGCCCGTCAACGATGCTGGCGTGGTCGCGGTCGTCGCAGATGATGTAGTCGCCCTTTCCCACCACCATGGCCAGCACGCCCTGGTTGACGGAAAAGCCCGTTGAGAAGCACAGGCAGTCTTCTTTATGTATGAAATTTGCAATTTCCTTTTCCAGTTCCACGTGCAGGTCGAGCGTACCGTTGAGGAAACGGCTGCCCGCACATCCCGAACCATATTTGTCGAGGGCTTCCTTGGCCTTGCGGATGATGCGCTCATCGCCTGTAAGACCGGTGTAGGCATTGGAACCGAACATCAAAACCCTATGTCCTTCCATCTCAACCTCGGTGCCCTGCTTGCTGGTGATGGCGCGGAAATAAGGGTACACGCCCATCTGCATAAACTTCTGAGGTTCGCGGTAATTTTTGTATCTTTCCTGTAAAAGTCCCATATTATATAAAATAGGTGTATCTTTACTTATCTGTTTTGAGGCTGCAAAGATACAAAAAAAATATGCAAATGAACATTTTTTTTCAAGAAATTTGAAAATATGGCCTTTTTTCTTATATCTTTTGAAGATTTTACCATCATTTGAGAGGTCGGAATCAACCCGAAACGCAACCGAAAAAAGCTTAAACAAAGGTGGATAGCGACCAGAATAGAAATTTTGAAAAATCTTGACAAAATCAACCTAAAAACGCCCCTTCTTGTAACTTGTTGGTTTTCAATATGTTGAAAATACCGGAAAGTTTGACCGCAAATTTCGGGGAGAGAAATGGCGTTTCTCTCCCCTCAATTTGGCAAATCTCTCCTTGAAATTTGCGGTCAAACTATTTACTCAACATGAAATTCCTTGAAAAATCTTGACAAAAAGGTTTCCCGAAACGAAACAAAAACCGATATCGTGGAAACGCCGGGGGCAGGAATGGTTATACGCCCTCGTCTTCTTCGCCCGCAGTTGATGTGTCTTCGTTTCCAATCTCGAGCTTCGTGTCCCTCTGAATTTTCACATCGCCATGCCCGCTCACCCTAATGACAAAGGGCATGTACTCGTCGCTGAGCACGTCGGGGGCTCCCACACTGGCGGCTATCCTGAGATAGTCGCCGTCGGCACGGTCAACGGCCATCCCCAGCAATACGCCGTACTTGCGGGTGTGGTCGTCGAGAGAATCGTTGAACATGGACTTCTTGAACACCTTGTTGAAAAACTCGGAGCCGTCGGGACGGATGATTTTCAGCCGGATGAGATTGTCGAAATACTGGTGCCCCTGCTCGTCGCTCACCATAGGCAGGCTATCGGCCACAAACCTGTTGACCTCCACGCGATACACCCTTCCGAGCCACGTCACGGTGTCGCTGTGCTCATAGGGCGACATGCGCGTGGGACTTTGCTGGGTTTCCTCCACCGGTTTGGGAGCTATGATGACGGTGCTTTCCTTCTTTTCATGACATGAACAAAGCATGCCGGCGCACAATAGGGTAACAAATGTTTTTGCAATAGAATTCATTTTGACTTCCTACTTGTTGTTTTGTTTGTTTTTATCATTAAAAACTGCTTTGCGGGCGTTTTATTGTCTTTTTGGCTGATAATATCTCAAAAAAAAGTAAAAATGACAACCTATTATGGGCAAAATATAAAAAAAAGTGTATCTTTGTGGCACAAAAGACGTGAATAAGATGAAAAGACTTTTTTATCTCGTTTTGCTGCTGCCCGCCTTTTTTGCTGCATGCAGCGATTTCTCGCCCACGGCCCGCGAGAGCGAGCATGTGGACACCATTCCCTTCCTGGTGACGCAAGTGCAGAAATGTGCCAAGCTCTACACCGCCGAATACAAGGTCCACAAGATTGTGACGCACGACGACCAGATGAAGCTCAAAGGCACCTTCATGGCACAGGAGTTCAACATCACGCTGCCCATTGGCGAGCGCCGCATTGCCATTCCCATTGATGCCACATTGAAGGCCTATGTGGACTTCTCGGCGTTTTCGGCTGACAATGTAAAACGAAAAGGAAACAAGTTGGAGATAGTGCTCCCCGACCCCAAGGTGGAACTGGTGAACACCAAGATCAACCATGCGGAAATCAAGAAACAAGTGCCGTTGTTGAGGGCCAACTTCACCGACGAAGAGATGACAAACTACGAGAACCAGGGGCGGGCGGCCATCATCAACGACGTGCCGAAAATGGGCATCTTGGCCCAGGCACAGGAGAACGCCGCCAACACGCTCATCCCCCTGCTGGCCAACCTCGGGTTTAACGAGGAGGACATTACGATTACTTTCCGCAAGACGTTCTCGGCCGACGACCTGCCCAAACTTTTCGACTCTAATCAGATAAAGAAATGAAAAACCAGGACAAACATCCCGCAAGACGTAACAACACCACCAACGAACAGCCCAGCGGCATAGAAGTGGTGGCAGAAACCCTGCTCCGCATTCTTGGACGGTTGGGGAAATGGGGGCTCATCGTTTTCCTGGCCATCGTGCTCGCTATCGTTGTGCTGGGTTATATTTTCATGAACAAGATAACCAACAACAGTGCCTCGGTGGATGTGGACCAGAGCATCAGCCTCACCCCCACGCAAATAACGGCCATGAAGCAAATAGGCCAGTGGGAGTTCCTCTCCATTTCCGACGAAGAACTGATTGACACCACCAAGGCCGGCTTTTTTACTGACAGCGAGCTCATACGCATCTACTACGGCACCCTGCGACTGGGCTTCGACCTGAAAGATGCCGCCGACGATTGGATAAAAAACGACAAAGACACCATCCTGGTGACACTTCCGCCCATAGGTCTGCTCGACGAAAACTTCATCGACGAGGCAAAAACGAAGTCGTTCTACGAAAGCGGCAGCTGGAGCGATGAAGACCGCGAAACCATGTACCACAGGGCAAAGCAACGCATGAAGGCAAGAGGCCTGAACGCCACCAACATGAACAGCGCCGAGCAGAACGCGTCGAGGCAGTTCTATGAAATGATTCGCGCACTGGGATTTGAGCATGTGAAGATACGCTTTGCCACGGATAAAATTGAAAAGTTGAAAGAATAATAAATCCAATTTTTACAAATTGATGGTGTTCAGGACCTCATAACCCCCTCACCCAATCACACACATGGAGTCATTTAACCAACTATTGTCAGAAATCAGCAGCCTTTTATGGGGCTGGCCCATGATTATCCTCCTGCTGGGCACACATGTATTTCTCACCATCAGGCTGAGGTTCCCGCAACGGCACATCCTGAAAGCCATCCGCCTAAGCATTATTCCCGACAAGGGGTCAAAGGGCGACGTCAGCCAGTTTGGAGCACTGGCCACGGCCTTGGCCGCCACCATCGGCACCGGCAACATTGTGGGCGTGGCCACGGCGGTGGCTTTGGGCGGACCGGGAGCCGTGCTATGGTGCTGGCTAACCGGCCTGTTGGGCATTTCAACAAAATATGCCGAGGGCCTGCTGGCCGTGAAATACCGCATCAAGACGCATGACGGGCGCATGCTGGGCGGGCCCATGTATGCGCTGGAACGCGGATTGGGATGGAAAACCATGGCCGTGTTGTTCGCCCTCTTTACGGCCATTGCCGCCTTCGGAATAGGCAACACTGTGCAGGCCAACGCCATTGCCACGCTGACCAACGAGACTTATGGCGTGCCGACATGGGCGACGGGACTTTTCGTCACCTTCCTCACCGGGGCCGTGGTGCTGGGAGGCATCAAGAGCATTGCCAGGGTTTGCACGATGCTTGTGCCTTTCATGGCATTTTTCTATGTCGTAGGTTGCATGGTCATCCTCATTATGAACGGACAATATGTATGGCCGTCCATCAAACTGATTTGCGAGAGCGCCTTTAACCCGCAGGCGGCGGGCGGAGGACTGGCGGGCGGCACCATCCTGCTGGCCGCACGATACGGCATTGCACGGGGATTATTCTCCAATGAGTCGGGTATGGGTTCGGCCCCAATCATTGCTTCAGCGGCACAGACCAGGAATCCTGTGCGCCAGGCACTTGTGTCTTCCAGCGGGACATTCTGGGACACCGTCGTCATCTGCGCACTCACCGGTGTGGTAATTGTAAGTTCCGTATTGGCATATCCCGACATTTCCTTCGACAATGGGGCAACGCTTACGAAGGTAGCCTTCAGCAAGATTCCTTACATCGGCTCGCCGTTGCTCACTTTCGGCTTGCTTACTTTTGCCTTTTCAACCATTCTCGGATGGGAATTGTATGGTGAAAGGGCCGTGGAATATCTCGACAACCTCATGGCCGGAAAAAAGGCGCAGGACAACCGCCGGGTGAAAAGCCATACGTTGTACCGCACGTTGTACATCGTTGCCATTTTTGCCGGAAGCATCATGAACCTCACCGTGGTGTGGAACATGGCCGATTGCATGAACGCGTTGATGGCCATTCCCAACCTGCTCAGCCTGCTCTTCCTGAGCGGTGTCATTGTGAGTGAAACAAGGAAATACTTGTGGAACAACCGTTTGGACGATGATATGGAGAGCGCCGTTTGAACATATCCCGACAACAACAATGGCGGGTCCAAGCTTTACTTGCTTGAACCCGCCATTGTTGTTTTTTGTAGCGAGGTGCCCTCGAAAGAAAATTATTATTCGGCCTCCAGCTTGCCGCAGATGACAAGCCTGGTAAGTTCTGGAACGCCGTTGGTCCTCACATTGATGATTTTCTTGAACTTCTCACCGGGGCTGCCGCCTTTGCGAGTGTTGTAGGTCACTTCAATCTTTCCCTTCTGTCCCGGGGCAACGGGCTCACGGGTGAAGGTGGCCACTGTGCAACCGCAAGTGGGCAGCACCTGGTTGACAACCAGCGGCGATTTTCCCACATTGGTGAACACGAACGTGCCATTTACAACTTCCTGGCTGGGGCTTACCGTGCCGAAGTCGAGCGTGGTCTTTTCAAACTCTATCGATGCCTCTTTCTGGGCAGCGGCGTTCACGAAGCCTAAGACGGCCATGAAAGCCACTAAGAATAACTTCTTCATAACTATAGATTTTTAATTGTTCTTACTTCTTTTTTACACTTTTGCATGACTTGTCGTCACACTATTTGGATGCAAAAGTAAGAAAATCGTTTGAAAAGTCTTTACAAACCTCCTTATTATTATAAATAATTAACCATAAAGGGGCTCAAGGAGTAAGCATTCACACCTGTAACACATAGCGCAAAAGCACACTCCAACCATTTACAAGGGGCTCGACTTTTATTTCATCTTCTCAAAAATAAGACTCATTGACGGAGCATCCAACGGGATTTGGTCTTGCAATTTCAAGGATTTCACCATGTGGTGCGTGCCTTGCTTGTAGGTCAGGAAATGCGGCGTCTTCAGATGACTCTCGTAAGCAGCCTGACTTCGGTAAATCTCAATGATGCGTATCTGGCAGCTGTCTTCCTTCATCTGCATGGGGAAGATGCAAACTACGCCGGGTTCGCGACGGACAGACTCGGCCCCGACATTCCTGGCCGCCGACAGGTAGTCGGAAAGAAACTCGGGATAGACTTCAATTTCGGCTATGCGTACTATCATGGCTTTATGTATTAGGGGAAGGATTTCCTGTTCAAAGATGTTCCGCTCCACAATTCTATAATGCGGGCGATAAGCCTCGCGGAACTCGGGAGAATGACTGATGGCGTATTTGCCTACGGAGAGGATGCTGTCGAGAAAGAGCCTGTCCTCATGGTAGTTCTGCAAATTGAGGTTCATTTGGTCAATCGTGCCGACAATCTCCTGCCATCGTTCGCGCCACGACTCTACGGAAGGCCGTTTTCCGGCGTTGGCACTACGGATGAAGGCGTCGAGCAACAGGTATTCAGAGACAATTCCCTCCTTGACCGGCCTGATGCTCACGCGGACATAGTTGCCGTCGGTTCCGCATGGCTCGTAATACCAAGGCATGAGGCCTTCGAGCGTGGTCGCGTTCAATTCTTCATCCAGATAAGCCTTTACCCCACCCTTGTCGGTCACCAAGTGCTCGGCTCCCATGTAGTCCTGAAAGCACGATTTATAAATGTCGAGCAAGCGTGACTTGGGATAATTCTCCATTTGCCTTACAACAAAGCCCACAACGTCTTGTGCCTGAATTGTCAACGACAAGAGCAGGAAGACAGACAAAAACAACGGTTTCTTCATACCTCTTTAATTTTATCATTTTGATTGGCGAGGAATTCCAAGAAAGGCCTCTTTCCAGGCTTTTCTCCTCTATACCATTCCGTTAAAATGTAGTAATGCCACAGAAAGTGTTGGAAGTCGTTGTATTCTTGGTTTTTATCATTTCATCCCCTTGCAGGGGCTCCAGTCCAAACCGCAAACGACTCCAGTCCAAACCGCAAACGACTCCAGTCCAGACCGCAAACGACTCCAGTCCTATTTGTAAAAAAAAGAAGCAGGACTGCAGTCCGATCCTTTGGTCAACAATAGGCGGACTGAGCGATATTCACTGCTCACCTTTCTCCAAATAGTCAAACAAATTGATGGTTCCCGCTTCTTCCTCGATGTCAAGACTTGGAACTTGCTCCACCATTCGTGTGGTGCCACTGGTTTTATCAACATAAAAGTTCACCAAGGCTCCTGTATAACTACGGAAAATAACCTGATAGGCCGAGTCGGTCTCTTCTCCCATGCTTACATACATTATTTCGGGATTATCTTCGGCAACGCTCCAGTCGTATGTGCTATGGCAATAGTTGCTAACGCCTTGAAGGGCCATGTCTTCCGTTATGGTGCTCTTTGACACATCCGGGCTGCATGAGCCTAACAAGAAGATGAAAAAAACGAATGATAAGGCAACGTGTTTCATGAAAATGTACTTTTGTTATAATACATAAAGAAAAAATTCAAAAAAAGCTGATATAGCAGTTTGAGACGCTTAGCTGACTACATTAAAGCGGATTATTCCTCATTTTGGCAAGTCATATTATCTCCTCAAGTCCACCTGTCTCAGAGTCAATGATAAAGCCGCGAACCACGATGTCCTTCGGAACCAGCGGGTGGGTCTTGATGGTCTCCACGGTCTTTCTTACAGAGGTCGGCGTGTCTTTAAACCCCTCAAGCCAGTGATGCAGGTCTATTCCGCATTTCTGGATGACGTCGAGTGTTTCGTCAGTAACGCCACGGGCAACCATTTCGTGGTGGAAGTGGTCAAAGCTCATGTGGCAGGCTCCGCAATTCGAGTGGGCCACCACCATGATTTCCTCCACCCCCAGCTCATAAATGGCCACTATCAGGCTGCGCATGGCAGAGTCGAAAGCCGAAATCACCAAGCCTCCGGCGTTCTTGATAATCTTCGCATCGCCGTTCTTCAAGCCCAATGCGGCTGGAAGCAGTTCGGTCAAACGGGTGTCCATGCACGAAAGCACCGCCATTTTTTTATCAGGATATTTGTCAGTCAGATACTTCTCGTAGCCCTTTTGTTCTACGAAAGTCTTGTTGAATTCTATAATCTGGTCAATCATAATTAAGGTAATAGTGAAAAATGAAAAGTGAAAATTTGGAGGCTTTCACTTTCTTTAGTAAAAGCATCAGGCAGGTTCAATACTTCGTAAAGTTGTATTTTTTTCTTAATTCCGTTTTCTTCTCGTCGCTGAGATTGGTGAAATAACTTTTCCACCCCGGGCAGAAATTGATGTGCCAACGCCAGAAACGACCGGCAAGCGAATTGGGCTTCCTGTCGTAATGTGCTCTCAGTTTGCAATTTTCACATTGTTGTTCCATACTTTATTTATTTTCTTGGGTTCTACATTTTTGCTTCCATCAGAATGTAAAAGCATGCAAATATAGCGCTTTTTCTGGAAACGGCAATTTGTTTTCATGGTGTTTTTTTCAAAAACGCCTTATTATGGCATTTTTTTCGTAAAAAACTTACCTATTTAATTGTAATATCAGAAAAAAAGCATACCTTTGCAGAAAATATGTAATAGAATGCGTCAAAAGCAGGTTGCTACTAATTTACAACTTATTAAATAATACACAAACATTATGTCAAACAGTAAAGAAAAACTCTTTACCGAGTTTACGTCGCCTACCACTCAGGAGTGGCTGGACAAGATCCAAGTTGACCTGAAGGGAGCCGACTTCAACAAACGTCTGGTATGGAGAACAAACGAAGGTTTTAACGTGCAGCCCTTCTATCGCCGCGAAGACCTGGCCGAGCTGAAGACACCCGACGCTCTGCCCGGCGAATTTCCGTTCGTGAGGGGCAACAAGAAGGATGACAACACTTGGTACATCCGTCAGGACATCGTTGTCGAAGATGCCAAGGTTGCCAATGCGAAAGCGCTCGACATCCTGAACAAGGGCATCGACTCGCTGGGCTTCCGTTTCAAGGGCGGCCAAGTGTCGGCAGCGTTCATCGAGGAACTGCTCGAGGGCATTCTCTGCGACGTGGTGGAAGTGAATTTCCACACTTGTCAACGCCATGCCGTGGAGCTGGCCGAAATCCTTGTTGACTACTTCGGAAAGAAAGGCTACGACAAGGAAAAGGTGGTGGGAAGCATCGACTTCGACCCCATGGAAAAGATGGTGATGAAGGGCAAAGACGTTACACCCGTGCTGGCCGATGCACCGAAACTGGTGGAAACGCTGAAGGACTACCCCAACTTCCGCTGCATCAACGTGAACTCGGTGAGCCTGAACAACGCCGGTGCCTACATCGTGCAGGAACTGGGCTACGCCCTGGCCTGGGGTAACGAGTACATGCAGCAGCTGACCGATGCCGGCATCGACGCCGACCTGGCCGCTAAGAGCATCAAGTTCAACATGGGCATCTCGGAAAACTACTTCATGGAACTGGCCAAGTTCCGCGCCGCCCGCCTGCTTTGGGCACAAATCGTAAAGCAATACGAGCCCAAGTGCGACTGTGCCTGCAAGATGGTGGTCAACGCCGTGACATCAACCTATAACCAGACTTTGTTCGACAGCTACGTCAACTTGTTGCGTTCACAAACCGAGGCCATGAGTGCTGCCCTGGCCGGCATCCACTCAATGGTGGTGGTGCCTTTCGACGTCACTTACGAGGTGCCCACCGACTTCTCGGAGCGCATTGCCCGCAACCAGCAGCTATTGCTCAAGGAAGAATGCCACTTCAACAAGGTGGTGGACCCAGGAGCAGGCTCCTACTACATTGAACACCTCACCAACAGCCTGGCTGCTGAGGGATGGAAAATCTTCCTCCGCGTGGAAGAAGAGGGCGGATTCCTGGAAGCCATCAAGAAAGGCACCGTGCAGGACGACATCAACGCCACCAATACCAAGCGCCATGGCGACGCCGCCAAACGTAAGGAATTCCTGCTGGGCACCAACCAGTTCCCCAATTTCACCGAGAAGAGCGACGGCAAGCGCGCAATGGCCTGCTGCTGTGGCTGTGCCGGAAAAGAGGAGGAACTGCCGTTCAAGAAGATTGAAAGCTCACGTCTGGCCGCCGACTTTGAGGACCTGCGCATCCATACCGAAGAGACAAGGGTTCCCACGGCCTTCATGCTCACCATCGGCAACCTGGCCATGAGGCAGGCACGCGCACAGTTCTCGTGTAACTTCCTGGCCTGCGCCGGCTACAAGGTCATCGACAACCTGGGATTCAAGACCGTTGAAGAGGGCGTGGACGCCGCACTCGAGGCCAAGGCCGACATCGTGGTCATCTGCTCAAGCGACGACGAATATGCCGAATATGCCATTCCCGCATTCAAGTATCTCGACGGGCGCGCCATGTTCGTAGTGGCCGGCGCTCCGGCCTGCATGGAAGACCTCAAGGCCGCCGGCATAGAGAACTTCGTTCACGTGCGTTGCAATGTCTTGGAAACATTGAAAGATTATAACAAAAAACTTGGCATCTAATAAACAGGAGGACTTGAATTATGCGTAAACAATTCAACAACATAGACATTTATGCAGGCATCAAGGCTCAAGATGGTGCCCAGTGGATTAAAGACAACGGCATAGAATACAACTGGAAGACTCCCGAGCACATCGAGGTGCGCCCCGTCTATACGAAGGAAGACCTTGAGGGCATGGAGCACCTGGACTTCACCGCCGGCATTCCGCCCTACCTGCGCGGCCCTTACAGCATGATGTATCCGTTCCGCCCGTGGACCATCCGCCAGTATGCCGGATTCTCCACGGCTGAGGAGTCGAACGCTTTCTATCGCCGCAACCTCGCCAGCGGACAGAAAGGCCTTTCCGTGGCCTTCGACCTGCCCACTCACCGCGGCTATGACCCCGACAACGCCCGTGTGGTGGGCGACGTGGGAAAAGCCGGCGTGAGCATCTGCAACGAGGAAAACATGAAAGTGCTCTTCTCGGGCATTCCCTTGAACAAGATGTCGGTGTCGATGACCATGAACGGTGCCGTGCTGCCCATTCTGGCCTTCTATATCGTGGCCGGACTGGAACAGGGCGCACAACTTGAAGAAATGGCCGGAACCATTCAGAACGACATCCTGAAGGAATTCATGGTGCGCAACACCTACATCTATCCTCCCGCATTCTCGATGAAGATTATTGCCGACATCTTCGAGTACACCTCTCAGAAGATGCCGAAGTTCAACAGCATCTCCATCTCGGGTTACCACATGCAGGAAGCCGGAGCCACTGCCGACATTGAGCTGGCCTACACGCTGGCCGACGGCATGGACTACCTGCGCACCGGTGTTGACGCCGGCATCGACGTTGACGCCTTCGCACCTCGCCTCAGCTTCTTCTGGGCCATCGGCATGAACCACTTCATGGAAATTGCCAAGATGCGCGCCGGCCGACTGCTCTGGGCAAAGATTGTGAAGTCGTTCGGTGCCAAGAACCCGAAGTCGCTGGCCCTGCGCACACACTCGCAGACCTCTGGCTGGTCGCTCACCGAGCAAGACCCGTTCAACAACGTCGGCCGCACCTGTATTGAGGCCATGGCAGCCGTGCTGGGCCACACCCAGTCGCTCCACACCAACGCCCTCGACGAGGCCATTGCCCTGCCTACGGACTTCTCGGCACGTATTGCCCGCAACACGCAGATTTACATTCAGAACGAAACGAAAGTCTGCAAGCAGATTGACCCCTGGGCAGGTTCCTATTATGTGGAAACACTTACCAACGAGCTGGTTCACAAGGCTTGGGAGCACATTCAGGAAATCGAGAAACTGGGCGGCATGGCAAAGGCCATTGAGACCGGCCTGCCGAAGATGCGCATTGAAGAGGCCGCCGCTCGCACACAGGCCCGCATCGACTCGGGCGTGCAGACCATCGTGGGCACCAACAAGTACCGCCTGGAGCACGAAGACCCCATCGACATCCTCGAAGTGGACAACACCGCCGTGCGCAAGCAGCAGGAGGAAAGCCTCAAGGAGGTGCGCGCGGCACGCGACGAAAAGGCTTGCCAGGAGGCACTGAAGGCCATCACCGAATGCGTGCGCGACTTCAAGGAAGGCCGCAAGTCGAAAAACAATCTGCTCGACCTCGCTGTAAAGGCAGCACAACTGCGCTGCACTCTCGGCGAGATTTCGGATGCCTGCGAAGAAATCGTGGGACGTTATAAAGCTGTAATCAGAACAATTTCAGGCGTGTATTCATCAGAAAGCAAGAACGACTCCGACTTTGAAAAAGCCTGCGAGTTGACAGAGAAATTTGCCAAGCGCGAAGGCCGCCGCCCCCGCATCTTCGTAGCAAAGATGGGGCAGGACGGACACGACCGCGGCGCAAAAGTGGTGGCAACAGGTTATGCCGACTGCGGATTCGACGTGGACATGGGGCCGCTGTTCCAGACACCCGCCGAGGCTGCCCGCGAAGCCGTGGAGAACGACGTGCACATCGTGGGTGCATCGTCGCTGGCTGCCGGTCACAAGACCCTCATCCCGCAGCTCATTGAGGAGCTTCACAAGCTGGGCCGCGACGACATCATGGTCATTGCCGGCGGCGTCATTCCCGCCCAGGACTACGACTTCCTCTACAAGGCCGGCGTAGCCGCCATCTTCGGCCCAGGCACCAGCGTGGCCAAGGCTGCCTGCGAAATGATGAAAATACTCTTGGACGAGTAACACCCTGCCGACAACCCACCGGCGCAAGCCGGCAAAAACCAAGCGGGGACGAAGAGTATCTGGCTCTTCGTCCCCGCGTTACTTTATGCTAATGCCGATGTCGGTCAGAGTGCTATCTTAACGGTCTTTGCTCCACACCTTATTATATATACCTCACCCTTCGGCAGTTCCGCTTGCACAGTGCCACCCGCGAAAGTGCGCACGCGCAGGCCATCGGCAGTACACACTTCTACTTGCTCTCCCTGCGGGGCGTTGTCGATATGCAGCGTGGTGCCCTGTGCCCATACGCGCATGGTGTTGGCGTCCAATCCCTTGGCCTGCGTGGGCTGCCCCGTGCGTTCAAAGGCAATGTTCAGCACGGCATTGCCCCTCACCTCTGGCGTGGTCAGCCGGCCCTCGCTGTCCACCAAGGCCGTTATGTCCTCGCCGTCGAAGGTCACGGAATGGATGCCCCAGTAGGGTGCTGCCGTAATGGTGAAGTCGTAAGTGCTGCCCGACAGCGCGTCCATGGTCACCGCGCCGCGGTCGGCCATGCTGATGGTCAGCGTGGCGGGGTCTTCCTCAAACTCCACCTCGAAGGTCATGTCGGAACGCACCCGGCGGATGGTGTATGAGCCGTTGACCAGCATGTCGGTGATTTCGACATCGTTGAGCAGCACCAGGGCGATGCGGTAGCCCAGGGCGGGCACCACGCGCAGGGTTGCGCTGGCATTATCCTCCACGCGGAACACCTCCGTCTCGCCGCTCACGCTGCTCTCGCCGAAGAACACCGTGCCGTTGGGGTCGCAGACGACGGTGAGGCTGTGCTTGCCGTCGTCTATCGGGCTGTTGTCCTCGGCAAAGGTCACCTCCACGTCGGTGGCCTGCGTAATCTGTCCCAGGGCGAGCATGCCGCCCGTGACCTCACCCGTGCGGTCGTCGCCGTTCACCGTAGCGCTTTCTAAGAGGTAGCCCTCATCCGGGGTGATGGTCAGCGTCACCTCGTCGCCCTCCTGCACTTCAAACTCCTGCATGCTGTTTTGCACGACGGCATCGCCATAGGCCACGCTGCCGCCCATGCCGCCTGTGATGCTCAGGGTGTAAACGGGCACGGCGGGAGCGTCTTCTTCAATGTTAAGGAATTTGCTCCAGTCGCCCGTAGCAACATACTGTGCCGACGTGCCGTTGGGCACGGTGAGCATCGCGCTGGCATACACCTTGGTAGGCAGCGTGATGGTGGGACACTGCGACGGGTCGGTGATGTTAGATACAATGGATGTGATGTTCGAGCAGCCCGCAAAGCATTTAATTTCGGTTACGAATTTACCTATGGTGATAGATTTAATTGTTGTGCAAGACGCAAAGGCATACCAAGGTTGTGCATACTGTGTAGAGAATGAATTTTGTTTTTTCCAAGTGAGATTTTTACCTAAAAATACTTCTTCTATAGGACATCCGCCAAATTGCATACCTGCATAATCTTGAAGAAAATTTTCTAAAACTACGTCTCCTTCGCCATCTAAGAACGTCACTTTCTTTAATGAAGAACAATCCTGGAACGCTTCATCTCCAAGCTTTGTCAGACTCCCAGGCATTGTTATTTCTTCTAATGAGGAACAACTATTAAAAGCAGATCCCTGAATTATATTCACGTTATTCCCTATCACTACAGACTTCAGTCCTGTGCAATATGAAAACGATGATGTACCTATTGTCTTCACGTTGTTTCCGATGACGATGGATTTCAAACCTGTACAATGAGCAAATGCGAATGCACGTATAGCCACCACGGGCAGTGTTCTTGTACTGAATGTCACCTCATCGGGAATGATGATGTCGCCAGAGTACATGTTGTCGCCAGCACTGACGGTGAGTGTCTGGTTGGTGGTGTCCAGCGTGTAGTAGATGCCTTCGCGTTCTAAGTCGTAGGTATAGTAGAAATCGGGAATGCCGTTGTCGGCAAACACACTTGAAAATGCCAGCAGTCCCACTAAGGACAGCATGGCCCTGAGATACTTGTTCCTCATAAGCTTGTTGATGTTTAGTTTGCCGGCCAGTCCCAGAGCACCGGCGAAAAAAAAATTAGGTTTCGTAAAGAACGTGGGAACTATTGTCTATTACTCAATCTGAGGTTGTGCAACACCCTGCCCAAGTAATAAAACAATAGTCCCACGTATCAGGGTACAGCACGCCCCTTGACAAAGATGACAGGGAATGCTGATATGACAAACACGTGAGAGCTATTGTCCTTATCCCTGGGCGAAATTTTGCACATTTCAGATTCGGGATAATATTTATAACGCTCTTACGTTACTATTGTTTTAATGAGTCCCACAGGCCTCACTTGTTTGCAAAGATACGAAGTTTCTGCGAACTTTCCAACTTTTTCAGCCATTTTTTCTTTTGAAAGGTCGAAAAACGCTGTTTTTGACCTTTGCCGCCCGTTCCGGGGCAGTTACACCTGTTGCCCCGGCACCTCAGTGGCCAAAGCCGCCTGCGAGATGATGAAGATTCTCTTGGACGAAGAGTAAATCCCACATTTCCATCAGAAAAAGGAGCACCCGGACTTCCGGATGCTCCTTTTTTATATCATTTAATACACTGTCTTCCAAGTGTTTCCCTGAGTCGGGACGATGTCTGATTCAATGTTTTTTCTTGTCCCGCCACAGGGATTGCCGGGGTTTTACTTGTTATTTTCGATATATTCTTTCATTTCCTCCACCTTGCTGAGTGCGTCCATGCCTCTCTGCAGCCAGTCGTTGACACGCCACTGGCCGTCTTCATAAACAAGCGACACCGCCTGGGTGGCCTTGTCATTCCCGTGGACAAGCTCGAAGGTGGCATCGGCCGTGTCGCCATCTACCTGCACATCGAAATCTTTCGGCGTGACGGTTCCTTCGTCCCAGAAATGCCACAGGGCGTTCCAATCAGTGAAAAAATAATCATCTTCACTGTCTTTCTTCGCCTCAATCTCCCGCACCTGGTCGATAAGTTCCCTGAAGGATTTTGAACAATACATGCCGAAGAGGTCGATGTTGGGCTCAAGGTCATCTTCATCGCGCGGACCGTAAATGATGTTGACATCATCATAGGCTTCCTTCAGCATCGCAATGACACCCTCTTTGGTCTTGGGAGCATCCTCTTCGTCGTCGGTCATCTCGTCGGCGGCGTCAGCCACCTGGCTGCTGCCAACATTTTCATTGTCCTTGCTGCTGTCTTTTGAACCGCAGGCCATCATTGTGCACACCGAAAGGGCGGCAATGGCAATAAGTAAGGTTTTTCTACACATAATCTTTTTGTTTTATTGGGTTTCGCCTGCAAAGATAATACATATTTTTATGTTTTCCGCAAGCTTGGTGAAAAAAAGTGTGCGACGGATAAAACCTGCTTCGCCGTTGTAGCTTTTTTCCACTATGCCATCCGAAATTTTGTCAATATTTTTCAAGGAATTTGTGAACTGGGAAATAGTTTGACCGCATATTTCGAGGAGAGATTTGCCAATTTGAGAGGAGAAATTTGCCAATTCTCTCCTCTCAAATTGCAGTCAAACTTCAAGCATTTATCAATGCATTGATTATCAACAGGTTATATTTTCCTTCGAGTTTTAACGATTTTGTCAAGATTTTTCATAAAAACTACGCACCGGGTTATCCACAAAAAAGACCATGAAAACATGTTCCGGACAATGACCTTTCAATAGGAAATTTAGTCCGACTGTGTAGGAGCCGACGCTTCCAAGCGTCGGACTATATATATAAGATAAGGATGTTCCGTCGCTTGGAAGCGTCGGCTCCTAAAAGCGTCGGATTATACAAGAGTCGGATTATACAAGCGTCGGATTTCACATCAGGGGGCAACATCCACATGCACATTGTCCTGCGTCACGTTCTCGCAGTTGAAGAAGTCGTTGCCCACCTGTGCCGACACACGGATGTCCTTCAGCCGTATGTTCTTGATAGGCTTCTCGGGCAGGCCGTTGAAGAAGAGGGCACGGCGCGCGTTGCGGCAGGTGATGCGCTGGATGTCGATATTTCGGAACTCGGGCGTGGTCTCATCCACGGGCTTCATTTCGATGTTGTTCACCTTTTCCCCGCTTTCCAGCACCTCAATAACCGACTTGCCGCCGTAAAAGAGGTCGAAGGTGATGGCGTCGCCCTGGATGTCGAACATGGAGATGTCGCGAATAAAAATGTTTTCCACGATGCCTCCCCTGCCCCGGCAGCTCTTGAAGCGCAGTCCCACGTCGGTACCGAGGAACTGGCATTTCTGCACGAGAATGTTTTTAACGCCTCCGCTCATTTCGGAGCCCACCACGAATCCGCCGTGCCCCTGGAAGACGGTGCAACCGTCAACCACCACGTTCTCGCAGGGCCTGCCACGCTTGCGCCCATCGGCATCTTTTCCGCTCTTGATGCAGATGCCGTCGTCGCCAGCATCAAAAACGGAGTTGACTATCAGCGCATTCTTGCACGACTCCAGGTCGAGCGCATCGCCGTTCTGGGCGTATGCCGGGTTGCGGGCCAACACGTTGTCGATGATGATGTTCTCGCACATCAGCGGGTGAATGTTCCAAGCCGGGGAATTCTGGAAGATGACGTCTTTCAGCAGCACATTCTTACATTCCACCAGGCTCACCATGACGGGCCGCAGGAAGCGCTTGATGTAGTTCCAGTCGGCCTCACTCTTCATGCCCGTGGGCACGTTCATGTTGGCCGTGGTGTCGGCGTGAAGGTAGCCGGCGCTGGGCAGCCAGAGGTCGTCGCGCTTGAAGACGCCGCCGGGCTGAGCGGTGAACTTCTTCCACTGTGCATCGGTAACTTTCTGCCTTTTCAGCGGCCGCCAGCAAAGGCCGTTGCCGTCGATGGCACCCTGGCCGGTAATGGCAATGTTGACCGCGCCATGGGCCGAAAGTGGCGACTGGCAGCGGCGCGTTTCCAGTCCCTCAAACGACGTGCTGATCAGGGGGTAAAGGCTGTCGTCGCCCGAGAACAATATGACGGCACCTTTTTCCAGATGCAGGTTGATGTTGCTTTTCAGCACGATGGGGCCTGTGAACCACACGCCCTGCGGAACGATGAGCCGGCCGCCGCCTTTTTCCGTCAGGGCGGTGATGGCACGGGCAAAGGCGTCGGTGCAGAGCAGCGAACCGTCGCCCACGGCACCGAAGTCCTTCAAGTTGACCTCGTTGAGGGGAAACACTGGAGCCTTCACTTCGTCCATCTTGAAAGGAAGGTTCTGGGTGTACTGCTTGTAGGGGTTTTGGCCCATGCTGGCGGCTGCAGCCATCAGCAGAACACATGCAATGAAAGAAAATTTCAGTTTCATACGATTTGTTTTAATATAGAGTTAGTGGTGAAACATATATACAATCGGCTCACTACGCCACTTTTGTAATAATGTTTGCAAAAATAGCGATTTTTCGTGAGATAATTGCAAAAAAGCTTTGATAATTGCTTCTTTTTTCGGAATTTTGCACCACTTTAAATATAATAATGTAGAAAAGAAATGAAAAAAGTATTTTTGCTTTTTGCACTTGTGTGCATGGCAACGGCTGCCAACGCGCAGTTTGGAGTGAAACGAGTGGCCAAGTACCAAAAAGGTGAAAAGGCCGTTTACCACAATGTGGAAAAGACCGTCGTGCAGACACAGATGGGCGAACAAGTGATTAGCCAGAGCTCCACCGACCAGTATGTGGTGACCGATGCCACGGCCAACGGTTATGTAATTGACATCACCACCGTCAAGGTGGAGGCCGACGCTCCCGAGGGCGACATCATGTCGGCCATTACCGGAGCCGCCGCAAAGATGACCGAGGGGCTGACTATTCGCGTGGCAACCGATGCCGACGGCCGCGCCATCGCCATTCAGAACATGGACGAGGTGAAACAGAAGGCCCAGGCCAACCTCAAGACGCAGCTCGACGAGCTCTACGCCAAGAACAGCCAGCTGGAGGGCGTGCTGCAACGAGATGTCTTTACCGCGCAAATCATGGACCGGCTCACCGAGGAGGCGCTTCTTTCGGCACTCCACGACAGCCCCGACGTGATGTCGCTTAATGGAAAGACCATGATGACCGGCGGCATTGAGCAGTTTACCAGCGAAGAAGGCATGAAGATGAAGCGACTCTACGTACTCTCTGACAAAGAGGGACTGATGGTCAAGACCACCGCCAACCTCGACATGACCACCAACGAACTGAAGGAATTCATTATCAAGCAGATGGCTGAAAGTGCACCCGAACAAGCAGAGATGATAAAGCAGAACATCGACGCTCTCATCAGCAGCGGGGCACTGAAAATGGATGTTACGCAAACCGCCGACTATGAGTTCTTTGCCAACGGATGGCTGAACAAACTCACCACCGAAACCAAAAGTGAAGTCATGGGGCAGAACAGCAGAAAGACCAAGACCATGGAGTGCATAGAGCACAGCTGGTAAATACTTAAAAAAAATAATTATTCACCAATTACTTTGGGGAGTTGAGAAGCAAAATCAATTCATAAAGGGACACCCACCCCACCCTTCCCCTTTATAGTCTGGACTTCTTGACTCCCCTTCTTGTTTCAACTACTAAAACATATCTCCTGAAATGAAGAAAACAATTCTTACTACAGCTTTTTTCTCCCTCCTGACATTCACGCACATGAGCGCATGGCAGGGAAACATTGTGTTGAACACGCCCGCCACATCGATGGTATTATTTGCCGACGAGAGTGGACTATTGCGCCAAAGCTACTTCGGCGAGCGCCTCACCGAACAAGAAACCGAACAGCTCAGGGCGGTAGGAATGGAAACCGGCCAGCCCGTTTACCCTGCCTTCGGGCAAAACGACATGTTGGACCTGCCTGCCATACAGGTACTCCATAGCGACGGACAATATACGTTCTATCCCACCGTCGACGATGTCGTCACCACACAGCACGACCATTACAGGCTCACCACCATCGTGATGACCGACAAGAAATATCCTGTCACGCTGAAATTATTTTACAAGGCTTACTCAACGGTGGACATGATTGAGACGTGGACCGAAATAACGAACGGTGAGAAAAAGGCCGTCACCCTGAAACGTTATGACTCAGGGCACCTCGCCATTCCACAAGGCGACCTTTACATGGTTCACATGCACGGCAACTGGAGCGCAGAAACCACACCTACGGTGGAACCCGTCATGCCCGGCTTGAAGGTCATCCGTAACACCGACGGTGCACGAAACGCCCATACCGACTCGCCGGAAATGATGTTCGCACTCGACGGAAAGCCCCAGGAGAACAGCGGGCGCGTCATCGGGGCGGCACTATGCTGGAGCGGAAACTACGAGCTGCGCGTCAACAACTCCAGCGACAACCGTTTCGCACATTTTTTCGCGGGCATCGACCCGAACACCACCGAATACATCCTTGAACCAAAGGAAACATTCACCACACCGAAACTTGCAATCACCATGTCGCACGAAGGCATGAGTGGCGTGAGCCGAAACTTCCACCGATGGGCGCGATACGAGGGTTGGCTACATCAGGGAGACAAGACACGCGACATTCTGCTCAACTCGTGGGAAGGCGTTTACTTCGACATCAATGAACAGGGAATGTTCCAAATGATGGAGGACATCAAGGAAATGGGCGGAGAACTGTTTGTCATGGACGACGGATGGTTCGGAGAAAAGTATCCGCGCAACAACGACACCACCACATTGGGCGACTGGATGGTGGACAAGACAAAATTGCCGGGAGGCGTTGCCGCTCTCACCACCAAGGCCAAGAGTCTGGGACTGAAATTCGGCATTTGGATAGAACCGGAAAGCGCCAATACTACCAGCGAATTGTTTGAAAAACACCCCGACTGGGTGCTCAGGGAGAAGAACCGCGACTTGAAACTTGGACGCGGTGGAACACAGCTGCTACTCGATTTGTGCAATCCCAAGGTGCAGGACTTCGTGTTCCATGTTGTTGACGACCTCATGACTGCCAATCCGGACATTGCATACATTAAGTGGGACGCCAACTGTTCGCTCCAGAATTTCGGCTCCAACTACTTGCCCGCCAATAAGCAGAGCCACCTCTACATAGAATATCACCGCGGTCTTATCAAGACTTTGGAACGCATTCGTGAGAAATATCCACAACTAGTCATTCAGGATTGCTCAAGCGGAGGCGGGCGCGTCAACTACGGACTGCTTCCTTATTTCGAGGAATTTTGGACCAGCGACAACAACGACCCCTACCAGCGTGTTTTCATACAGTGGGGCACCAGCTACTTCTTCCCCTCAAACGCTATGGCACAGCACATAGCACATTCGCCATACTGGAACACGGGGCGCACAACACCCATCAAGTACCGCACAGACGTGGCCATGTCGGGAAGGCTCGGCATAGAACTTCAACCGCGCAAGATGAGTGACGAGGAGCGCGAACAGTGCCGGCGCGCCATTGCCGACTACAAGCCGCTTCGCAACCTCATTCAGCTGGGCAACATCTACAGGCTCATCTCGCCATACGACGGACAAGGCATTGCATCACTCATGTACACCAACGACGACAAGACGCAGGCAGTGCTCTTTGCCCACCGCATACAGTTCCTTTATAATATCAAGACTCCGCGCATTCGACTGGCCGGACTCGACGCTAACAAGAACTATCGACTGCGTGAGCTGAACATCAAGGTAGGTGAGCAGCCATCTGCGCTCAACGACAAAGTCATCAGCGGAAAACTCCTTATGGAGCAAGGCCTTCCCCTAGTCCTCCACAAGGACTACAGCAGTTGTGTCTTCTCCCTCACCGCAGAATAAAACTAAGTTGGAAAATCTAGTTCTTCTAAATAATCTAGAAGTTCTAGAACTTCTAGAACTTCTAGAGTTTCTAGAGAATCTAGTATATCTAGTACTTCCAGATATTCCTTAAAACGAAAAAGTCCCCGGCTCCTTCCAGAGGAACCGGGGACCGGACTAAAAAAAGGCAGCTACCTACTCTCCCACATTGCATTGCAGTACCATCGGCGATGGCGGGCTTAACTTCTCTGTTCGGAATGGGAAGAGGTGGGACACCGCCGCTACAGCCACCTGATAAAGGGCTTGACAGCATACACAAAC
>JAFVHN010000014.1 GCA_017474515.1 Prevotella sp.
AAATATACTTTTTTTTCATAATAATTATTGTAATTGAGGGTTAGTCATCGGATTAATTAAATAAATACAAATCCAGGAAGATGAGTTTTTGTAAACGTCGAATAAGTCGTAGACTTTCCAATCAAATTGTTCTCCATTTTTACGATACGCGTAAAATGAACTATTGTCCTTATCTGTGGTTTCAATGAAGAAGAAATAGATGGTTTCGGAATTCCATTTTCCTTGATAGATGTATGCCCTATAAGCGGACGAGCGATTTGTTTCCATCTCGCTAATCTTTTCTGCAAGCCATTGTGGCATGTCGCTTTTCTCCATGATTTGCATTTCAGTGCCCGCGAATGTAAGAACCTGGATGTCATAGTCCTCATCTTCGTCATTTTCACCGCATGCCATCAATACGCTGGCGGCAAAGAACGCCAGCAGACACTTGATAGTTGTTCTTATCATAATAAAGAATTTTTAAAAGGTTATATACATTACAAATTAATCTGCCCGCAGAACACGTAGCCGCCTGTATAAATGTAT
The DNA here is from genome assembly GCA_017474515.1 of Prevotella sp. Taxonomy (GTDB): domain Bacteria; phylum Bacteroidota; class Bacteroidia; order Bacteroidales; family Bacteroidaceae; genus Prevotella. Next base: position 526 of record JAFVHN010000014.1, read on the forward strand.
AATGTATAGGTGCCACTGAGTGTAGAAGGGAGAACGAGAGAGGTTGTGCCGATAGGGAGGGCGGAAGAGAATACCGTCGTGCCAAAGACATCAGCGAGAGAAACAGGGACGACTTCGCCATAAGTCTGATAGAAATACAGGGTGTTGCCGTCAAGGGAAACTGTGGGAACCTGGGGGGAGACTTTGGCCCCTCTCCTTGATAGATTGGTTCCTCATCCCACGTTAAATGTAAATTTACCAACTCGCCAATAATGGGGTCGTTGGTCATGCTTTGGCAGAATAATGCCATTAGGCAGAACAATATTGAGAATAATACTTTTTTCATGTGTATTGTATTTTTTGTTGAACATAGTTTCCGCTGCAAAGATATACAACAAAAGTGTGTTTTGCAAGGAAATGGGTGTTCACTTATTTCACGCATTTAACAGTTGATAACAAAATAAAGGTTATTTAACAAAGCAAAGGGAGGTTACAAATAATAAACTTTTGCCAGACTTTAGAAGTAATAGAAGTAATAAAGGATTGTTTTTCAATAAGTTTTGTAAAATTATCATGTTACATTTAATAAACTTGAACAATTATATAAGATTCGAAAGGAGGCACAAAAAAAGGCTTTGACATGTAAAAGTCAAAGCCTGATAGGATGTTAAATCTATTTACTGATTTCAGAGGAAAAGCGGCGGAAAGGACTCTCTATGGAGCAAGGCCGTTGGAGAAAAGGGCCGGCGAGGCATCATTCTCCATTTGCCGCGGTTTCCTTGTTCTTATAGTTGTCGAGGCCGGTGTTGAGGAAATTCATGTACAGGGGAATGTCCTCTTTATAAACGGCGGTGGGGGCGAGGGGATGGCCGTCGTTGTCGAGGATGACGTAGAAGGGCTGGGCGTTGTAGTTGAATTTATGGCGTTGCAGGTAGCTCCATTTGTCGCCCACGGTGCGCAGGGTGCGCTTCTGCCCGTTCTCCGTGATTTCGATGCGCTTGTCGAGCGGCGTCTTGTCGTCAACGAAGAGTGAGATGAGCACGAAGTCGTTGTTGAGCCTGGCGGCCACCTGCGGGTCGGTCCACACGGCGGCTTCCATCTTCCGGCAGTTCACGCACCCGAAGCCTGTGAAGTCGAGCATGACAGGCTTGCCCTGGGCTTTCGCGGCCGCCATTCCTTCTTCGTAGTTGGTGTACTGAGCCTCCACGGCCTGCGCCTTGTAGAGATTAAAGTCCTGTGTCCACACGGGCGGTGCGAAGGCGCTCACGGCCTTGCAGGGTGCCCCCCACAGCCCAGGCACCATATAGATGGCAAAGGCCAGCGAGCACAGCCCGAGCATGATGCACGCCACCGGCATGGGTTTGGCCGGCTGCCCGTCGGCCACGTCGCTCTGGAACTTCAGCATGCCGACGAGGTAGAGGCCGAGTGCACCGAAGATGACAATCCACAGGCAGAGGAACACCTCGCGGTCGAGCAGCCGCCATCCGTAGGCCAGGTCGGCCACGGAGAAGAATTTCAGCGCGAAGGCCAGTTCGATAAATCCCAGCACCACCTTGATGGTGTTCATCCATCCTCCCGACCGTGGCGCGGCCTTGAGCAGGGTGGGGAAGAGTGCAAAGATGGTGAACGGCAACGCCAGCGCGATGGCAAAGCCGAGCATGCCGATGGCCGGCCCCCAGAGCTTTCCCTGGCTGGCACACTCCACGAGCAATGCCCCTATGACGGGCCCGGTGCATGAGAAGCTGACCAGCGCCAGTGTGAAGGCCATGAGGAAGATGCTCAGCAGGCCCGTGGTGTTGCCAGCCTTGGCGTCAATCTTGTTGCTCCACGAGGAGGGCAATGTCAGTTCAAACATTCCGAAGAAACTGAGTGCAAAGACCACGAGCAGCAGGCAGAAGAATATGTTGAACACCGCGTTAGTAGATAGCTCGTTCAGCTTGCTCGCGCCGAACAGGGCGGTGACGGCCAGGCCCAGCGACACATAGATAACCACGATGGCGGCACCGTATGTAAGTGCGTCTCTCACGCCCTGCCGCCGGTCGTTCTTGGCCCGTTTCAGGAAGAAACTCACCGTCATGGGGATGATGGGCCACACGCAGGGTGTGAACAATGCGAGCACGCCGCCCAGCAGTCCTGCCAGGAACATGTAGAGCAGCGAGTGGTCTTCCCCTTCGCTCTCGCCGTTGAGGCGGTCAATCTCCTCGCCCGAGGGTTGCCACCATTTTGCCGTCAGCAATGAGTCGGCCTCGGGCACTGCCGTCGTGACCATGGCGGTGGTGTCGGCCGGTGCCGCCACGTCCTCTGCGGGTTTCTCCTCGACGGCTTTCTGTTCCGTTTCTGCCGGGTCGTCTTTCTTTGTTTCCACCGGTTCTTCGGGTCCGTCGCCCTGATAGTCAAACTCCACATTTCCCGGCGGCATGCACATTTCGTCGTTGCAGGTGCCATATTCCAGGAAGCCTGCCACATGCCATTTCTTCCCCGTAATCTTATATCTTTGCACGAAGGTGACGCTGTTTTCATAATAGCGCAGGTTCATCTCGAACACCTTGTCGAAGGTGCTTATCTCCTTTCCCCGTGCCTGCAACTTGCCCACGGGCTGAGCGCCCTCGGCCTTTTCGGTGGTGATCGATGCCGAAATGGGACCGTCGGCGGGAAGTCCCGGCGAATAGACATGCCAGCCGTTGTCGATTTTTCCTGTGAAGACGACATCGACTTCCGTCGGCGACACTTGCTTTTGCGCCACGGTGAAGTGTACGGGGTCCTGGGCAAAGAGTGCCGTGGCGGCAATCAGCACGAGGGCCGTAATGAGGAAGGTTCTTTTTGGAGTGTTCATTTTATAAGAGTGATGATGGGGTTTTATGGAATGGTGATGGAGGGGATTTATGCCGATGGTTTCCCGCCTTTATGAGTCATGATGTCGAGCACATATCGGTCGGTTTCGTCCATGCCTTTCGAGCCGATGGCGGTCAGGTTGCGGATGCTCTGGTCCACGTCGTCGTCGATGATGCCCTCTGCCGACGACACCACGTTGTTCTGCATCGACATCATGGCGCTGAGCACGGCGGTGCTGACGCCCGAGGTGAGTTTAAGCGCACACGAGGGCTTGGCGCCGTCGCAAATCATGCCCGTCAGGTTGGCAATCATGTTTTTCACCGAATAGCTCACTTGTTCGTAGGTGCCGCCCATGAGCAGGGTGATGCCGCAGGCCGACCCCGTGCTTGCCACCACGCATCCGCAGAGCGCCGACAGGGTGCCGAGCGTCTGCTTGATATAGATGGCCGTGAGGTTGCTCATTATGAGTGCGCGGGTGAGTTCCTCCTCGGTGTTGTGGTTCTCTTCGGCAAACACCACCACGGGCATGGTGGCGCAGATGCCCTGGTTGCCGCTCCCCGAGTTGCTCATCACGGGAATCATGGCCCCGGCCATTCGTGCGTCGCAGGCACAGCTGGTCATGGTCAGGATTTTCGAGAAGATGCTCTCGCCCATCACGCCGCGTCCGAGCGGCGAGCAGAGCGTCTTGCCCAGTTTATGGCCGTAGTTGTCGATGAGCCCGCTTCGTGCGGCGGCCTCGTTCAGGCGCTTGGCCTCCAGGATGAAGCTGATGTCCTGGAGCGGTGCCTGCGTGGCGAAGTCGTAAACCTTTCTCAGGGTGAGCACCGGCGTGGTGTCGGCGTGCTCTTCCATGCGCAGGCTTCGGTGTTCCACGGCCCCCTCCACTTCCTTGCCGTCTTTCCACAGCCCGGCGAAATGCGTGTGGGCGGTTTTTATGCGGGCCTCGGCGCAATGTCCCTGTGCCGTGCAGATGGCGTTGACGAACAACTTGTCGTCGTCGTCCTCCTCCAGGGCGATGGTTATTCGGTTTTCGTCCACATACTGCTTTCCGCGCTCCACGGCCTGCGGCGTGCAATCGCATAGCACCTCCAGCCCACATTCGGGCCTTCCCGCCAGTGCGCCCAGGGCCACGGCAATGGGCAGGCCGATCATCCCCGTGCCGGGAATGCCCACGCCCATGGCGTTCTTCAGGATGTTGGCACTCAGCCTGAGGTCAATGTGCTCGGGCACCTGCCCCAGCACCTGCGTCGCCTTGGCCACGCAGAGCGCCACCGACATGGGCTCCGTGCATCCTATGGCCGGCACCACCTGCTCGTGGATGAGCTTCAATATGGCCTGCCGTTCACCGTCTGTCATCGTGTTCACCATGTTAAATATCTGCAATAAATCAAATGGTTCAGGAAAGTTCCTATTCGGCCGCAAAGTTACAACTTTTTATTGAATAAAGCCAAAGAAGCTCGAAAAAACGTCCGCACATCGGTATGCGGACGTTTTTTTTCGGGGTTTGGGAGCGTTGGCTTAGAGGCCGTCGCCCTCCTGGTTGTTGGCGTTCTCGGTCTTCAGCTCCTCGTAGGCATCCTCGGCAATGAGCGTGTTGATGTCAACCATGCGGCTGCGCTTGCGAAGGGTCTTCGACGAGAAGTCGCTGAAAGCGGTGTGGCTGGGGGCGAAACGCAGGAAGATGTTGCCCACGTGCTCGGCGGCGGAGAACGAGGAGACGTCGTCGCTGGGCTTCGACTTTACCTGCAGGTAGAAGGTTCCGAGCTCTCCGAACTGCACCTTCTTGCCCTCCATGAGCTGCTCCATGATGCACGAGGCCAGCTTGTTGGCCACGCCCAGGCACACATCCTCGCCATACACGCTGTTGTGGTCGGCAATGTGGCGGCACAGCTCGCGATAGCTCATCGTTTCCGTGGTGGCGGTGTGGGCGAACCACTTGCCGTGGCTCTTGTTGTTGGCGATGCTACACTTCGACAATTTGAAAAATACTGCCATTGTTTTTTTCCTTTCTTTGTTTTTAATGGTTAAATGTAATAAGGTTAAAATCTCTCTTGCATCCGTTCCATTCTGCGCAGTGGTCTGTTTGCAGTTGCAAAGGTACTGCATCTGAAAGCCCTTTCAAAGGAACAGGTGGATAGTCAGGGGAGAGCATGGCAAAGGGCCTTGGCAAGGCACACCTTCCATTCTGATTCCCAATTCGTTGAAATGATTTGTGGTTCAGGAGTTTAGACGATGATTTTATTGCACGTTCCAACAATATAATCCTTTTTAAAAAATCATCTCATTTCTTTCTGGTGAACCGTTGGAGTTCAGGAGCCTGTCGGTATTGGTTATTTCTTGTTTGCACCCAAAACGGCAAATCGTGCCAGTCCTTTCCGCAAACGACTCCAGTCCATATGCGGAAAGGACTGGAGTCGTTTGCGGAAAGGACTGGGCCGGACTGGAAGAATACAATCTGGAAAACGATGGAAAATGGCTTGCTTTTCTGAAAAACAACCGGCAAGGTTTTACATCTTTTCTATAAGCTGGTCGAAGTCGGCGGTTCCTCTCTCTGTTCCAAACAAGGCGGAGCAGGCGCGCGACCGCATGTTCGACACGGCCTGTGGAGTCTTCCCCATGAGCGTGGCAATTTCGGAAGGAATGAACCGCAGCTTTGTCAAGAGGCAGAGCCTGTGTTGTTGTGGCCTCAGCCTGGGGCACAGGTTGCCAATCTGCGGGATGAACGTCGGAAACGCCATGTTCACCAATTCTTCCAACTCCATGAAATCGTCCCCTGTCGCCGTCTTTCCCTTTGTTGCCTTCCTATGTAGCTTTTTAATAATATCCGAAGTGAACACTTCATCAGAGAGTTCCCATTCATCCTCTTTCTTCATGGAGGGCATGTATGCCGAGAGCATTTGCCGCAGCTCTTTCTCCTCTGCCTCTTTCAGGGCCACCAGCCGCAGGTTGCGCTCGTTGTCCTCTTTCAGCATCGAAAGCTCGTGCCTGGCCTTCTGGTAGTCGGTGAGCAGGCCGTAGTAGTCGCGGTTGACATTGGCCAGCTCCGCTTTCATCTTCTCGCGGACATGGCGGTAGTGCATCCAGGTCAGGACGGTGAGCAACACAGCCGCAAGCACCAGTATCACCACCACCAGCCTCAGCCTCTCGGCCTCGTGCTTCGACTGCAAGGCTTGTGTGCGGTGGTGTTCGTAGTCGTAAAGAGCCTGCGTGCGCGCCACCTGTTCCGACGAGCGGAAGATGTTCGACGAGTCGTTGGCCGCGCAATACAGCCCCGCGTACTTGATGGCCGAGTCGCGAACGCCCATTTTCGTATATGCTCTGTAAAGCCCCTGGAAAGCCTTCACGTACTTTTGGTCCCAATCGTTTCTTGTCGCCAGGACCTTCCTGAAACAGATGATGCTTGAATCCAGTTTTCCTTCGGCTATGAGTAGCCAGCCGTAATGTCCGTAGAAAGTGCCTATTTTATTGGAAGAAGCATGCTCAAAATCAAGATGTCGCCTCTTTTCTTCCAACAACCTCCGGGCTTCTTCCAAATTGTTCTCTATGGCGTAATCATACCATATTAACCATGACGAGAACCCCACGGCATAGTCTTCACGGCCTATTTTCTGGAATTCTTTTCGGCACTGGCGGGCTACAACGGCCATGCTGTCAAACATGTTTAACTGGTAAAAGGAGCGCACGGTGAAGTTTTTACTTAGGATGACATCAAGGGTGTCTTTAGCCAAAGCTGCAAAATGTGCTGCTTTCTCCAATTCTTTGAGTGCAAGTTCCGGCTGGTATTGGTTATACAGAAGTTCACTCTTGTGCATGTGAATGCGTCCGAGTTGGGAAAAGTTGCAATCGGTAGCCGTTGTATCTGCGTGGTCAATGGCATCTTGAAACGCTTGTAGGGCTTCCGGGCTTTCTCCCATGTCAACGTATGCGCGGCCCAAGAGGTAGTGGGCGAGCATCTGTTCGTTGGGCGTGCCGTGGCGGTCGAACCACTTGACAAGGATGAGCGGGATGCTGTCGGAGCGGAATACCGTGTCGCATTTGTTCATGCCCTGCTGGCGCAGCAGCAGCCACCGCATGCGCTGCTCCTTCGTCATGGCCGCGCTGTCCTCCTCCGGCAGGGCGAGCAGGATGCCCAATGCCGAGTCGGGCCGCGTTTCCATCAGCGCGGTGGCCTGCTCCATGGCCACCCGCGCCGGCTGGTTCTCCACGCACGCCGTCAGCAGCAGAAGCGTCAAGATGACTGGGAAAACACGTTTCATAGGGCAAATAATATTTTTTAAACTGAAGTTTAGGAGTTTAGAAGTTTAGGAGTTTAGACGATAGTGTGGAGGCGCAGCCTTTTCACCTTTTCAACCTTTCACCTTTTCACTTTTTAAGAAAGTGGCACCCGGGTGCGCGGCGTAGCAGATGAGTAGAATTCCAATTCTCTTCCGCGCAGTGCCGGGTACACACTCTCAACTAATCATTCATTTCATAATCACTTTCCGCACCGTTCCGCCCGTGCGCTCGATGTACATGCCCTTGGACGGGGAGCCGACAACGCGCATGCCGCCGGGGGTGAAGAAGTCCTTGCCGGGAACCGGACGGGGAACATTCTTCACGGGCGTGATGTCTTGCAGGAAGTCGGCAGCAGTGAACGACACATGTCCGTCGGCCTCCACCACTTCCTTCAGCAGGTGCGCCACCGCTCCCGTGCGCAGGTTGGCACAGGGACTCATCAGGCCATAGTTGCTGCCGATGCCCTCCACCCACCAGATGTCGGGCTGGTAACTGCCCGCCTGCAGTCCGCCGTCAACGAGTTCGTAATGCCGCTGCACGAGGTGCAGGCGGCGGAGGGGCTTGCCCTCAACTTCGATGATGTCCACGGCCATCACCTGCAGCTCGTCGGCATCCCCGGAAGCACCACCTATGCCATCCTCTATCCAGAAGAAATCACCCTCGCAGCGGCAGGCCACCACGTCGCCGGGCTGCAGGCCGAAGTCATACACCATAAATTCGTCCGCACTGCCGGGGCAAACTGACATGATGCGCCGGTCTTCTTCGCGTAGCAGTGCGACAAGCTGGGACTCACCCCGGGAGTCATGGTTGTAAAGGCACGCATAGCCACACTGGCCAAGAAGGGTGTCGCCTTCGACCACAAGTCGGTCCCCGTCATCCATTACCCAGCTTTTTCGGTCTTTTATGGTATGTCCCTCGAACTCGCCGACAACAGGGAGCATCACGGAGTCCATGTTGTCCGCCTCGTTGAAAATACACTCGCCGCCCTCAAAGACACGAAGGAGCCGGGAGCGTGAGGTGTTGAAACGGCACAGGCAGAAGATGTCCTCGTCACAGCCCACGCCCTCAATCATCCATGTGAGTTTCGTCGGAATCACCTCCGAACTGTCCTCATGGCAGAGGAAGTACTGCTTGCGCAGGAGTGAGCCCTGAAGCACCACGCGCGACCGGTCTGTTGTCTTGTAGCAGAGGCTGCCGAAGCGGAGGCTGTCGCCGACGCACAGGCCGAAGTCGAGCATCAGCCGCTCCTCCTGCCCGCCACTGGGAACCATGAACACCCGCAGGCCCTCCTCGCGCAGCAGGCCGAACAGATCGCTGCCGCCCTGACCGTCCAAGTACAACTTCTTATATGTGCGGCTATCATGCAGCGAGTCGCCCTCAATCCTGTACATGCCCACGCCGTGGTACTCCCATTGCTTTCCCTCTGCCAAAAATTCCTTGCAGGCGTGCAGCGGCAGGGGGAAAAGACCAAACAGCACTGACAATGCCGCCACGGCAATCATCATCTTTTGAATCTTGAAAAATCCATTCATATAAGTCGTTTTCAATTGATTGTTAATAATGCACCCTTCCTTACCTCGAAATCATTCTTAATAGTAACGCTGTTACTACCTTTAATGATTGTTTCTCCATCAAAAACAACAACACCGCCTTGCGGCTTATCTGTCGTGACATCGCTTCCTACAACAACATTTGAGGCATTTACCACATTGTTCCCATTAAAAATCTCATTTTGTATTGTGTCTTGACAATATGACGTGAGCAGGAAAGGGATGTAACCATCAGCGCACACGCAAACACTTGAAAGTGAGGGTGTGGCAACAAAGGTATTGTTGTTTCTAACGGTTTTGATTTGATAGTAGTCATTCCCGTTCAACCCCATGACGCATACCAGACTGCTATCTGGTACAGACGAAACAATCATTTCGTTGCCCATAAACGATAGCTCAGGGAAATGCATGACCTTTGGTTTATTCACATAAACGGGAGTCTCGGGGTCGCCCAACGGGTAATAAGTTCCAACCAATTGTCCACAGTAAAGATAATAGCTGAGACTGTCGCCAAGTCGCCAAGAGTAGTATGCAGCCTTCTCAAATTCTTCTTGAGAGTTGTGAGGAAGATACTGCTCATAAAAAAGCCCGCCCGCCTGTCCGTGAACGCGGCTGAGGGTGGAAAAGTCGCAGTCGGCAGCGGTGGTGTCTGCACAACTTGCAGCGGTGTAATACTCTTGCAGGGCAGCAGGACTCTCACCCATGTCGGCGTAAGCGCGCCCCAAGAGGTAGTGGGCGAGCATCTGTTCGTTGGGCGTGCCGTGGTGGTCGAACCACTTGACGAGGATGAGCGGGATGCGGTCGGAGCGGAACACCGTGTCGCATTTGTTCATGCCCTGCTGGCGCAGCAGCAGCCACCGCATGCGCTGCTCCTTCGTCATGGCCGCACTGTCCTCCTCCGGCAGGGCGAGCAGGATGCCCAATGCCGAGTCGGGCCGCGTGTCCATCAGCGCAGCGGCCTGCTCCATCGCCACCCGTGCCGGCCGGTTCTCCATGCACGCGGCCAGCAGGAGAATTGTCAGAATTATAGGGAAAACACGTTTCATCTGGCAAATTCACTTTTTCACCTTTTTACCTATTCACTTCGAGTTTGGGAGTTTAGAAGAGAGCGTGGAGGCGCACCCTTTTCAACTTTTCACTTTTTCAACTTTTCAATTTTAAAGTGGCACCCGGATGCGCGGCATTGTAGCAGATGAGTAAAAAGGTTTCAAATTCTCTTCCGCGCAGCGCCGGGTGCCCTTCGAAACTAATTATTCATTTCAAAACCACTTTCCGCGCCGAGCTGCCCGTGCGCTCGATGTAAAGGCCCTTGGACGGTTTGCCCATCTTTCCGTCGGGGGTGTACAAGAGCACCTCGGTGGCCGAAGTTTCCTGCTCAAGCGGCTTTACCCCGGTGGGGCTTGGAAGCTGCACCTCCTTCGCCTTGCCTCCAGCAAAACGGTAGAGGCCGTCGGTCGAGCCGATGTAAATGTCGCCATCGACAATGTCCATGCACAGGGCAGACTTGCTGTCGAACTGCAGGGGGAAGACGGAGAACGTGCCGCCGTCGAACTTGGTGAGGGCAGTGGCAGAAAGCAGCCACAGGCTTCCGTCACCATCCTGTTTCATGTCCCACAAGGCGTTGTCGGGCAACTGGCTGTTTTCGGTGTTGTAGTCGGTCCTCGCGCCGTCTTTCAGCACTATAAGCCCGTTCTCCGGCGTGGCCACCCACAGCGTGCCGTCCTGCCCGGCCACAAGTGCCGACACTGAGAAGTCGTGGTAGTCAAGGGCGGTGTAAACGCCGCCGGAAAGCTTGCAGAGGACCACCTCGTGAGAGTTGTCCTGACCGCCCACCCACACGGTGCCGTCGGGTGCAAAGGCAATGGCGTTGGCCATGCCGAACTGCGATGCTCCCCAGTCAACGGTGTATGTCTCGGCAACACTTCCGCCGTTCATTTTGTCCAGCGACAACAACTTGTAGCCCACCCACAGGTCGTCGCCGTTGAAGTCGAGC
>JAFVHN010000086.1 GCA_017474515.1 Prevotella sp.
AGCAGGGCGAGCTGGCTGACCTTCGACGACACGAAGAGCATGGCGGAGCCGTTCTTACAGGCGGCCACGCAGGCACCGCAACCGATGCAGCTGGCGCAGTCCATGGCCTCGTCGGCGTCTTCCTTCGGAATGAGGATGGCGTTGGCATCCTGGGCCTGTCCGGTGCGGATGGTGGTGTAGCCACCGGCCTGGATGATCTTGTCGAAGGCATTGCGGTCAACCATGCAGTCCTTGATGACGGGGAAAGCGGCCGAGCGCCACGGCTCCACGGTGATGACGTCGCCGTCGTTGAAGCGGCGCATGTAGAGCTGGCAGGTGGTGGCTCCGCGCTCCGTCTTGCCATGCGGCGTGCCGTTGATGTAGAGCGAGCACATGCCGCAGATGCCCTCGCGGCAGTCGTGGTCGAACACGAAGGGCTCCTTGCCTTCGTTAATCAGCTCCTCGTTCAGGATGTCGAGCATCTCCAGGAAGGAAGTATCATCGGGGATGTCCTTCATTTCGTGCGTATCAAAGTGACCCGCATCTTTCGGACCATTCTGACGCCAAAATTTAATCGTAAAAGAAATACTTTTAGCCATGTTCTTTAGTTCTTATAGTTACGGGTTTGTACTTTTATTGCTTCATATTCCAGAGGTTCCTTGATGAGCTCGGGCTCGTTGCCCTTGCCTTTGTACTCCCAGCAGCCCACGTAGAAGTAGTTCTGGTCGTCGCGCTTGGCTTCGCCTTCCTCGGTCTGGTACTCTTCGCGGAAATGTCCGCCGCAGCTTTCGTTACGCGAAAGGGCGTCGAAGGCCACGAGCTGGCCCATGGTGAAGAAGTCGCGCAGGTGGATGGCCTTGTCGAGCTCGATGTTCAGGCCTTCCTTGGTGCCGGGCACGAAGAGGTTGGTGTCGAACTCCTTCTCCAGTTCGTGCATCTTCTTCAGGCCGGTCTTCAGGCCCTCGGCGGTGCGACCCATGCCCACGTATTCCCACATGATGTGGCCCAGCTCCTTGTGGATGCTGTCCACGGAGCGCTTGCCCTGGATGTTGAGCAGGCGGGTGAGCTCGGCATCGACGGCTTTTTCGGCCTCGGCAAATTCCGGCAGGTCGGTGGAAACCTTCGGCCACACGGCCTGGTCGGCCAGGTAGTTCTGGATGGTGTAGGGCAGCACGAAGTAACCGTCGGCCAGGCCCTGCATCAGGGCGGAGGCGCCCAGGCGGTTGGCACCGTGGTCAGAGAAGTTGCACTCGCCGATGGCGAACAGTCCGGGAATAGAGGTCTGCAGCTCGTAGTCCACCCAGATGCCGCCCATCGTATAGTGGATGGCGGGATAAATCATCATGGGCTTGTAGTACTTCACGCCGTTGATTTCGTTGGCCACGTCGCCGGGGAACACATCGGTAATCTCTTCGTACATCTCGAAGAGGTTGCCATAGCGCTGCATGATGACGTCGAGGCCCAGGCGGTTGATGCTCTCCGAGAAGTCGAGGAACACGGCCAGGCCGGTGTTGTTCACGCCGAAGCCCTTGTCGCAACGCTCCTTGGCGGCACGCGAGGCAACGTCGCGAGGCACGAGGTTTCCGAAGGCGGGATAGCGGCGCTCAAGATAGTAGTCGCGGTCTTCTTCAGCAATCTCCCAGCCCTGTTTGGTGCCGGCCTGCAGGGCCTTGGCATCTTCCAGCTTCTTGGGAACCCAGATGCGGCCGTCGTTTCTGAGCGACTCCGACATGAGCGTAAGCTTCGACTGCTTGTCTCCATGGACGGGAATGCAGGTGGGGTGAATCTGAACATAGGAGGGATTGGCCATGTAGGCGCCCTTGCGATAGCACTGGATGGCGGCCGTGCAGTTGCAGCCCATGGCGTTGGTGCTCAGGAAGTAGGCGTTGCCATAGCCGCCGGTGGCAATGACCACGGCGTTGGCCGAGAAGCGCACCAGCTTGCCCGTGCACAGGTCCTTGGCAATGATACCGCGGGCGCGGCCGTCAACGATGACCACGTCTTCCATCTCGTAGCGGGTGTAGAGCTTCACCTTGCCGGCGTTCACCTGGCAGCTCAGCGAGCTGTAGGCACCGAGCAGCAGCTGCTGGCCCGTCTGGCCCTTGGCATAGAACGTGCGGCTCACCTGGGCACCGCCGAAGGAGCGGTTGGCCAGCATGCCGCCGTACTCGCGGGCGAAGGGAACACCCTGGGCCACGCACTGGTCGATGATGTTGTTCGACACTTCAGCCAGGCGATAAACGTTGGCTTCGCGGGCGCGGTAGTCGCCGCCCTTCACGGTGTCGTAGAACAGGCGGTAAACCGAGTCACCGTCGTTCTGATAGCATTTGGCAGCGTTGATGCCGCCCTGGGCAGCAATGGAGTGAGCACGGCGAGGGGAGTCCTGAATGCACAGGTTAATGACGTTGAAACCCATCTCGCCCAGAGAGGCGGCGGCAGAGGCACCGGCAAGGCCCGTACCTACCACGATGACGTCGAGCTTCAGCTTGTTCTTAGGGTTGACCAACCGCTGATGAGCCTTATATTCCTTCCATTTCTCAGGCACCGGGCCTGCGGGAATCTTTGAATCAATTACTTTTGCCATAATCTTTTTCAAAATGTTTAATTGAAAAAATAATAAAATAAAACGCGGTTAGCAGTTGCATTCCTCGCACTTGCAGGGATCACACGTGCAACCTTCTTTCTCAGCACACTTGCAGGGGTCGCACTTGCAATCGGTGCACTTGCAGGCTTTCTCTGCCTTGTCGCACTCCTGCTTGTCCTTGCAGCAGTCGGCCTTGGCCTTGTCGCAATCGGCAGGCATCACACACTCCGTCTTGGCCTTGCAGCACTCGTCCTGGCAAAGGCTCGGGGCGCACTTGAAAGCAAAGGCCAGCACCACCACCAGGAAGCCCAGCATGAGCAGCGTGGTGTAAATCATGCTGATGCACTTCCAACGCTTCAGCCATACCTTGCCGCTCCAGCCGAAGGTCTGCATGGCACTCCAGAAACCGTGGGTGAGGTGGAACCAGATGGCAACAATCCAAATGACGTAAAGCACCACATAGACGGGATTGGAGAACGTCTCGATAATCCAGCCAAAGCCGTCGGCGGGGCCATGGACAAGGCCTTCCATGCCTACCAGCTCGGCAAACATCATGTTGTACCAGAAGTTGAACAAGTGAAGCAACAGGCCAAGCAGGATGATGATGCCCAGAACAAGCATGTTCTTGGACGACCATTCAACCGTGCCGCCGTTCACCGTAGTGGGCACGGCGTAGCGGTTGTTACCGCGGGCACGCCGGTTCTGTGCCGTCAGGATGAAGGCATAGACAATGTGAATAACTGCCAGGGCGGCCAGACCAAGCGTTGCCACTACGGCGTACCAGTTGGCACCAAGCAATTCGCAAATCGTGTTGTAAGCCTCACCAGAAAACAGCGCGACAATGTTCATGCAACAGTGGAATGTCAGGAACAAAATCAGCGCAACGCCGGTGACCGACATTACAACTTTCCTACCAATAGATGAATTGATTAACCACATAAATGATTGAAATTAAATTATTTAATTGTTAGACATAATCTGTCAAATAAGATAATAAATGTCAAAAGGATGGGTGAAAAACAGCGTTGCACAACGCCACGAAAACACCGCGGTCATACCTTGTAGGTAGCCCACAATGCGCTTATCGCTTGCAAATATACCAATTTTTAGCGATACTTCAAACTATTTCACACATTTTTTTCATACGCACACGAAAGAGGTCAAATACAAACCTACGGAAGAGAACTTCTTCCATGTACCCAAAAACAGAAAACTCAACACGAAAAAAACAACGAAAATCGACGGATTTTGTCAAAATTTTTCATAAGATTCAACAACCTCCAAACACTTTGACCGCAAATTTCGACGAGAGATCTTGAAGATTTCTCCTCTCAAACTGCAAGATTTCTCCCCAAAATTTGCTGTCAAGCCCAGCGACATCATTAACCCCTTGAAAATCACCCTTTTACAAAACACCCTCCAAATCCCTGATTTTTGTCAAAATTTTTCAAAGAAAACTCGCCCCCAAAAACCGCCCCTCCCCCACCCTTCCCAACCGCCCCTTTTTTGTCATCCCCCTCCAATCCTTCGTCCCGTAAACTGCGCTACGAGCGCAGTCAGCCCCTCCAATCCTTCGTCCCGTAAACAGCCTTACCAGCGCAGTCCGCCCCTCCAATCCTTCGTCCCGTAAACTGCGCTACCAGCGCAGTCCCCCCTCCCCCAAAAAACAAAGCAAGATTTTTTAATTCAACCTATAGGATAATTGAGAATAAATTAGTAATTTTGCATCGGCTTATGATTCTCAAATACGACGTATTAGTAATTGGCGGCGGACACGCCGGATGCGAGGCAGCATGCGCCTCGGCTAACATGGGCGCCAGCACATGCCTGGTGACCATGGACATGAACAAGATTGCACAGATGTCGTGCAATCCAGCCATCGGAGGCATTGCCAAAGGACAAATCGTAAGGGAAATAGATGCCCTGGGCGGTCAGACGGCCATCGTCACCGACACCACAAGCATCCAGTTCCGAATGCTCAACAGAAGCAAAGGACCGGCCATGTGGAGCCCAAGGGCGCAGTGCGACCGGGGGAAATTTATATGGGAATGGCGAAGAAGGCTCGATGAAACCGACAATTTAGACATTTGGCAGGATCAGGCGGAGGAACTCATCGTAAGCCAAAACCATGTGGTGGGCGTAAAAACCATCTGGGGGTGTGAGCTGAGGGCAAAAGCCGTGGTCATCACGGCCGGAACATTCCTCAACGGACTGCTCCACATCGGGAGGAAAATGGTGCCGGGCGGACGCATAGCTGAACCAGCAGTGCTAAAATTCACCGATTCCATCGCGCAACATGGC
>JAFVHN010000087.1 GCA_017474515.1 Prevotella sp.
AGGAGTTTAGGAGTTTAGACGATAGTCTTGTCGTGCCCATTTCAACAAGACAACGAAAAAAACTAATGTCTAAACTCCAGCGGCTGAAAGCCGCGAAAACTTCTAAACTCCTAAACTCCTTAAGCATGCGAAATTTGAATTACATACAATAAAAAAACGAGGTGGGAAAGTCGTCTTTCCACACCTCGTTTTTTCTATTGCAACTTCACTTCTTACTCAGCCACAATCTTCTTGCCGTTGACGATGTAGATGTGTCCGGGCTGCATGGTCTCCACCTTCACGCCCTGCAGCGTGTAGATGCCTTGGGGACCGCGGGCACGCTGGCCGCGCTCCTCCACGTCCCTCACGCCCTTCACGGCGGTGGGAACGGGATACTGCGGAACGTGGTCGTACATCGCGAAGGGGAAGGTGAAGCCGGGCTTCACGTAATCGTGCACCCAGACGCCGTTGGTCTCCACCAGCGAGATGTTGTCAACCACGATGTCGTACTCACCCTCGCTCAGATAGCCGGGGTCGAGGACAATGGTGAACGCGCACCCGTCAAGGTCGAAGAAATTCCTGTAGCCGCCGGTGTTGGGCCAGCAGCTGATGAAACAACGGTTCAGGTGGCGATTGTCGTAAAATGGCCACACATAATGTCCAGGAGTGGCCAAGCCGTTCTTGGAAATGTCGTACACAGTCATAGGCACGGGAAGGTCCATTTCGAAGCTCAGCCCGCATAGGTAGATGGTGGTGTCGAACCAGGGGTTTGACAACGTGTTGCTGGTGTTGTCGATATACACGCCCAGGCGCAGGAAGCGGTCGCCAGCAGGCTCGTCCATCTCCAAATGGATGTTGATGAGGTCGGCCGCGGTGATTTGCGCACGGGTGCCCAGGCTCACGGCAAGGGCCAGGGCCGCGATGATATATTTTTTCATTGTTGTTGCTTTTTTATGGTTGAACATTTTTCGATACATATTTAATACATCATAAGGTCGAAGCCTCCACGAGCGAGTACTCTCATATTTCCGAAGATACATTTTAAAACTCTCCATGTGTCCGAATGATTATTATGATATAAGGTAAAAAATTCTTCTGGCTGCGTGCCATTTTTGACAACCTTCAATTGATCGATAGTACTAGGTGAGCTGTAGTCGGTTTTATTTAATGAACGGGAATTATATATATAGACACTGTCCTTCATCCACAAATAGAGATCGCTGTTGTATGATGCCGAGGCAAGGCCATAAGCAAAGGAATTTCGATTAACATCTATGCTGCCACCGTCCTCGTAATCATAGAAATCATAGAACAACTTAGGCCTACAGCCTTGCCAAAGGAAAAGAGGATTCTCAAACACATCCCAGGATTTATACTCTGTTACATCCATTAGACCAAACACTTGGTTGTTCGCTACGACCAAATCTCTCACATCATAAGTATAATTGTCATTGTCCTTACGTTTCTGCGCGCCCTTTAACACCGTGGCATCGCTGTTCCACTGCAAATAGGCCCAGTCGTGAGGGTAAGCATAGTTATATCCATATAAACCCAAAATCCTTCGCCGGCGAGCAGCATAGCCCAGCATGGACACTTCGCCGTTCCCTTCGTTATAAACCACCTTTTCCAAGGCGCTTTCACGGTCATGGTCAAACGGATTGAAATGCTCCGTAGCCTCATGGGTGTTGATGTCCAGATGGACGAAGAAAGCAGATTTTCTTAATGAATAACCGGGAATATCATCATCCGGTTTAACACCGGTATCACCAAAATCCAGCGACGGGTCGTATTTCCATCCCACCGCCATCGCATGGTTGTCGTACAAGGCGATGTCTTCCAAATAAGTGTCCTCGCTTTCATAGTACAAATCCGTGTTACGGAAAATTTGCGCATAAACAGGAACTGTGTGTTCCCTACCATCTCCTAATGGCGTAACTCCCCATTTAACATCATAATGGTTGATGATGGTCCACACATCCCCGTTGTGCGTGACCATCTTTTGAATTTTCACATATTTGGCCTCGCCCATCGTCTCGCTGGTCTTGGCCTGCGGTATAAACAAATAAGCATCACCATTCTTGGTGACTTTGTTAAAGTCGTACATGTAAACATCCCTTGCCTTGAACGTTGCCGAGCGGCTGACGTTGTTGCAATCGGTACAGGTGACGGTGAACGGGCCGGCGCCTTCCACCTTGACCTCCACGTAGCCGTTGTTGGTCTTCTTCAACGTCACTTTGTCATTGCCGCTCACCTTCCATTTGGTGGCGGCGATGAGCTTGCAGCGGTCGTCAAGGCTGTAGCCGTTTTCCAGCTGATGGTCTATGCTCAGCATCATCGTGATGCCCACGGGAACGTTCATGTTGGTGTTCAGAGCGTTGTTCTTCAAGCCGTCGGCAACCTCCTCCACGGCAAAGAGGCGGTCGCCGGAGGAAAGCACCTCGCTACGCTTGTAGCAGCTGATGGGAACCTCCACACGGGCGGTGTTGCCAAGGCCGTCGTCGTAGAAGCAGACAATGGTGGTGCTGCCGGTCTGCTTCGCCGTCACCTTGAAGCCGTAGGTGGTCAGGTGGTCGGAAAGGGAAATGGGAACCACGCTGACCTCGGCAATGCTGCTGTTCCAAGAGGAGCAGCTGAAGTGGGAGGCATCCTGGTCGTCAAGCTGCAGGGTGGCATCCATTGCATCGAGAAAGCTCCAGGTATGCGTAGCTTCCTCGGCGGTGTCGTAAGTGAAGTACTGCGTGTTGCCCATGTTGAAGATGGCAGAGGTGTCTTTGTCCCTGAGGTACAGGTTCCTCCACCCTTGCTTGAGGGTTCCGTTCCTGTAGTTGACGAACGTCACCAGGTCGGCGGCGTCGAGGCGACCGTCGCCGTTGAGGTCGCCATTCACCCCGGAAACGCCGGGATAGTCGCGGCCAATCTTCTTGTAATGCCACATCTCGATGTCGCTGTCGGTGATGGCACCGTCATTGTTGAAGTCGATGAGGGTCGGATGGGGAAGAAGCACGGCCTGGCTGGCTTCATAGCCGGTGGAGGTGGTGTAGAAACAACCTTTCTCTTCATTGAAGTAAACCCGCGGGTCCTCGTAGCGCACGCCCTGCGTCAGGAACCCGCTGAGGATGCCCCTGATGTTGCTGTAGAAAACAACCTTCGAGTTGAACACGGCCATGCTGCTCCCCGTATAGGCATTGGTGGTGTTCAGGCTCAGCTGGCCCACGTCGCGGACATACAGAATGGAATTGTTGTAGAGCGTGAGGTCCGACAAGAACAACTTTCCCGGACCGTCGATGTAAGCCATGGAGTAATTCGACAAGAAGAAGGCGGTCTGGTTGCTCGAGAGACTGTTCTCGCCCGTGAGCTTCACCTTCAGACGGCTGAAATAGGCGTTGGTGACGGTGACAATGACCGACGAAGTGCATACCAACGACGCATCCTGCAGGTAGAGGGTCGCCGTTTCGGGGTCGAAGCTCACGGTGCCACGGCGAAGGACACCTTGCGAGAGCAGCATTGAGCCAAGGTTCTGGTAGTTGGCAGACGTCAGCTGGACACCGCACACCGCGATGCCATAGGAATCTACCGCCCGCGCCGTGCCGGCAATGGCCAGCAGGGCGATGAGAACAGAGATAATGCGTTGTTTCATCATAATGCTGAGGGTTTTAAGGGTTGGTTATTAGTTGACATTGCAAAAATACATAAACTATTTTAAACTACCAACTTTCACCCAAAGTTTTTCGACCTGTACGGTTGGAAAAGTGATAGTTGAAGGCCTTCCTGACGCCCATCACGCCCGCGGTCATCATGGGCTTCGGAGCCATTACTCTCTGAAAAAAGTAATCCGCGGCCAGGCAGTGCGAGGGATTCCTTGTTATTTGGGTTGACATAAAGCAAACATTAAAAACGTTTTCGTAAGGTTTCGGTCTGAAAATGGTGCCTTTATAGAAATTACCATGTAATTTTGCAGTCGGAAATCGGAATCACATTATTTTTATAAGTAAGTGAACAATAAAAATGTAAGTGTTTTTCTAAAACGAATTATCCTAATTGCTTTTTAATTTTCCAATAATTATCTTCAATATTAAAGGGGTAAAGAATTAAAACAGTATTAAAAGCATTTTACTCAACTTTCTCAAGTTGATGTAGTTCAGGAGTTACAGAAGTTGAGCGAATGAGAAACTTGAATAACTCATATTTCATAACTCATCGTTAAAAAGAGTCCACTCTTTTAAGTATTCGCCTGAACGGGAGGGGTGTTGGCGGACATCTGCGAGAAACGGGAATAAAAAAAAGAAATTGGAATAAGGTTGCTCAAACCATTATTCCAATTTCTTTTTTAGAAAACTGTCCTACTGCTTTTGTCAGCCCACCTGGCTTCCGGGCTTGACGTCCTTGGTGGTTGTCACCACGCTGAGGCTTCCGTCGAAATCTACTGCCGAGAGAATCATTCCCTGGCTTTCCAGGCCCATCATCTTCCGCGGCTCGAAGTTGGCCACGAAGAGCACGCGCCTGCCCACCAGTTCCTCGGGCTTCTCATACCACTGGGCAATGCCCGAGAGGATGGTGCGGGGCTGGCCCGACCCGTCGTCGATGGTGAACTGCAGGAGTTTCTTCGACTTCTTCACCCGCTGGCAATCGGTGACCAGTCCCACGCGGATGTCGAGTTTCTCAAAGGCCTCGAAGGCCACGTTGTCCTTCACCGGCGCGGCCTTGTAGTCGGCGGCCTCGTTGGCCAGCCTGGTGGCCTCGAGCTTGTCGAGCTGGTGCTGTATGACGTCGTCGTCGATTTTCTCGAAGAGCAGGCTGGGCTCTGCCAGCTGGTGTCCGGCGGCCAGGATGTCGGTGCTGCCCAGCTGTTCCCAGTCGAAGGCGGGCAGTGCGAGCATTTCTCTCAGGCGTGCCGACGAGAAGGGCAGGAAGGGCTCGAACACGATGGCCAGGTTGGCCGTGAGCTGCAGGCAGATGTTGAGCACCGTTTCCACGCGCTTGGGGTCGGTTTTCCACACCTTCCACGGCTCGCAGTCGGTGATGTACTTGTTGCCGATGCGCGCCAGGTTCATGGCCTCGAACTGAGCGTCGCGGAAGCGGAACTGCTCGAGCAGGTGCTCCACCTTTCCCTTCACCTCCTGCATCTCGGCGAGGGCCTGGCGGTCGATGTCGTCAAGCGGTCCGCGGGCGGGCACCACGCCGCCGAAGTATTTCTTCGTGAGCTGCAGGGCGCGGTTGACGAAGTTGCCGTAAACGGCCACCAGCTCCGAGTTGTTGCGCTCCTGGAAGTCTTTCCAGGTGAAGTTGTTGTCCTTCGTCTCGGGGGCGTTGGCGGTGAGCACATAGCGCAGCACGTCCTGCTTGCCCGGCAGGTCCTCGAGGTATTCGTGGAGCCACACGGCCCAGTTCTTCGAGGTGGAGATTTTCTTGTCCTCAAGGTTGAGGAACTCGTTGGCCGGCACGTTGTCGGGCATGATGTATTTGCCGTGGGCCCTCATCATGACGGGGAAGATGATGCAGTGGAACACGATGTTGTCCTTGCCAATGAAGTGGACGAGGCGGGTGTCGTCCTGCTGCCACCATTTCTGCCATGTGCCCCATTTTTCGGGCTCTCGCTCGCACAGTTCCTTGGTGTTCGACACATATCCGATGGGTGCGTCGAACCACACATAGAGCACTTTTCCCTCGGCGCCCTCCACGGGCACGGGGATGCCCCAGTTGAGGTCGCGCGTCATGGCGCGGGGCTGCAGGTCCATGTCGAGCCACGACTTGCACTGGCCATAGACGTTGGGGCGCCACTCCTTGTGGTCCTCCAGAATCCATTGCTTCAGCCACTCCTGGTATTCGTTCAGGGGCAGGTACCAGTTCTTCGTCTCCTTCAGCACGGGCGTGGAGCCGCTGATGGTGCTGCGCGGGTTGATGAGCTCGGTGGGCGACAGGTCGCGGCCGCACTTCTCGCACTGGTCGCCGTAGGCACCCTCGTTGTGGCAATAGGGACATTCGCCGGTGATGTAGCGGTCGGCGAGGAACTGCTTGGCCTCCTCGTCGTAGAGCTGCGTGGTGGTGTCTTCGGTGAGCTTGCCCTCGTCGTAGAGCTTGCGGAACCATTCGGCGGCAAACTGGTGGTGGGTGGCCGAGGTGGTGCGGCTATAGATGTCGAACGAGATGCCGAACTGCTCAAACGAGCGCTTAATCATTTCGTGGTAGCGGTCCACCACGTCCTGAGGCGTGATGCCCTCCTTGCGGGCGCGGATGGTGATGGGCACGCCGTGCTCGTCGCTGCCGCCGATGAATATCACCTCTGACTTCTTCAGGCGCAGGTATCTCACGTAGATGTCGGCAGGCACATACACCCCTGCCAGGTGACCGATGTGCACGCCGCCGTTGGCATAGGGCAGCGCGGCGGTAACGGTCGTCCGCTTATAGTTCTTCTTTTCCATTGCTTGCATGCTTTTTTTTATTGCGGATGCAAAATTACTGCATTTTTCTGACTTGGCGAAACAATTCGCCGTTTTTTACCATCTGACGGCCCGCACGGGCTGGTATTCAATGATAAACAGGTGAACAACGCCAACGCATAAGTGTTCAGTCTGCAAAACATTTTTCAAGCAAATATGTTCAATGGAGTGAACATTTAGCATAAATAACGATTAGAATTTGGTAGAAATGTTTTGCAAATTGAACATTTTAGGAACAAAAGTGTTGTTTATATCAAACAAATGTCTTTAAGGGTGCAACACCTTTTTTCCAGAAAATACAGAGAGGGGCTGGGCTTGGCATTACGAATGTCGCTGGCGCATAATGACATAAATGATGACGGGGGCGCCCATGATGGGGGTGACGGCATTGAGCGGGATGATGCCGGCGTCGCCCGGCAACACGCAAATCACGTTGCACAACAAGGCCACGGCGGCTCCGGTGAGCATGGTGACCGGCATGAGCTGCTGGTGGTTGTCGGTGGCCAGCAGCATGCGCGCAATGTGGGGCACGGCCAGGCCGATGAAGGCCACGGGGCCGCAGAAAGCCGTGGTGATGGCCGCCAAGAGGCCGGTGGCCAGCAGGAGCCAGGTCCTCACGCGGCGGGTGTTGATGCCCAGGTTCTCGGCATACAACTCGCCGAGCAGCAGGGCGTTGAGCGGCTTCACCAACAAAAGCGAGCCGAGCAGGCCGAGCAGGCACACGCCGGCAAAAACGGGCATCTGCGCCATGGTGACGCCTCCGAAATTTCCCAGTCCCCACATCATGTAGCTTTGCACGCCCTCGTCGGTGGCGAAGAAATTGAGCAACGAGATGGCCGACGACGACAAATAGCCTATCATAATGCCGATGATGAGCAGCATGACATTGTTTTTCACCACGGTGGAAAAGAGCAAAATGAGGCCCATGACCAACATGGCGCCCACGAAAGCGGCCAAGAGCACGGCCACAAATCCCGACACGGAGAAGTCGCCGGCCGTCACCGTGCCGCCCAGCATCAGGAGCACCAGTGCCACTCCGAGCGACGCTCCGCTATTGATGCCGAAGATGCTTGGCCCGGCCAGGGGGTTGCGGAAGGCCGTCTGAAGCATCAGTCCGCTAACGGCCAGCGAGGCACCGCAAAACAAAGCCGTAAGGGCCTGGGGCAGACGGCTTTGCAAGACAATGTATTGCCACGATGGCTTCTGCGAGGCGTGGCCGCAAAGAATGCGCACCACCTCGCCCGTAGGGATGTCAACAGCCCCCACCACCAGGCTCAGGGCAAAGAAAAGGATGATGGACGCTGTGATGAGAAAGAAGAAACGGACTGGACGGGATGACATTATTTAAGGGAAAAGGGAAAAACGAAAAGTGAAAAGTGAAAAATGAAAAGTGAAAAATTTGCTGCCGCCATCCCCCTCCCCATGTAGGGACATGGTGTATCACGTCCGCAAGTGAAGAGCGAAAAAACGTGCTGCAGCTATTTACTTTCCGATTTTTATAAAATATTTCGGGTCGCCCAGGCCCAGGTCGGGATGGGCGATGCAGATGAAGTCGCGCAAGAGCAGGTCGGGATGGAAGGGCGTTTCCTCGTAGAACGTGCTGCCCACGGTGTTGCAACCAAAGAGCTGCCCCGACTTGAAGGCCTTGAACTGGCTGTATCCGGGGTTGTCTTGCAAGAGCATGGCCGGCGTGAAGGGCACCGTGCTGCTGAAGCGGAAGAGCCACAGGTCGGCGTTGGCGCCCTTTTCGAGAATGGTCTCGAAGGGCAGCGACAGCGACCCGCTATGCTTGTCGTCGGCCCACGGATAGGCAATGTTGGCATCGGCAATGACCTTCCCCACGGTGCTTTGTCCGCCCGGCACATACCACACGCTTCCGGTCAGCTTGTCCATCAGCAGCGTAGGGCGGCTCTTGGCGCTCTTGGCCTGCCGGCACAACTTCCCGTAGTTCTCCTCCACGGCCTGGAAGATGCTGTCGGTCTGCTGCGTGGCGCCGAAGAGCATGCCGTAGAAACGCATCCACTCGGCACGGCCCAGCGCCGACGACTCCATATAGTCGGAGGTCTCGATGATGGGCACGCTGAGCTCCTCAATGCGCCCATAGCCGCCGCTGTTCTGGAACGGCGAAAGGAAGATGGCGTCGGGTTGCAGGTCGATAATGGACTCCAGGGTGGGCTGCAGGCCGCTGCCGCAATCGGCGATGCGCCCCTGTTTCACGCCCTCCTGCACAAACGGCAGGTTGATGTACTGAACATCGCACACGCCGGCGATGGCCTCCTGACGGCCCATCTGCCCTATGAGCCCGCAATGCACGCTGGTGGCCACCACGGCCTTCTGCAACGGCGTGCGCACCACCGAGCCCTTGGGCAACGACGGCGGCAAGGGCCGGTCAGAGGGCACCAGGACGTAGGTGTGGAGCGTCTTGCCCACGTTCCACGGGTCGGAAAGGGTGGCCACCGTGTAGCCCTCGTGCTCCACGATGTTGATATACTGGGCATATTTCAGTTTCAAAGTGTCGCCGGCGGCGCTCTCACCACCCGTTTTTCCACCCCGGCAGGCACACAAAAGCAGGGCCACGACGGCCATCATGCAATATCTCATGTCACATTTTTGTTGTTAATACGTTGCAAAGGTACAAAATTTTCCTTTTCACCCGTCTTAATTCACAATAAATTCTTACCTTTGCACCGCATTTGGGAGAATATCAACCAAAATAAATATTGTCATGTTTAAAAGTTTTCATGGATTTCATCTTGTAGAGGCTTATCACCTTCAGCACCACGCCCACAAGTATCACCCCAACACCGTTGCCAAGAAGCTGATGAAGGCGGCTTTCGTGCTTCTGGTGATGCTCGTATTGTGGAACATGCCTTCAGAGTGGTACGGCATCAAGGACCTCACCGTCATTCAACAACGCATCATCGCCATTTTTGCTTTTGCCACCCTGATGTGGGTGCTCGAAGTCGTGTCGTCGTGGGCCACCTCGGTGGGCATCATCGTGCTGATGCTCTTGTTCACGTCGAACAGCGGCATAGCGCCCATGATGACGGGCGAGAACCTTGGCGAGCCCCTTCCCTATAAAAACATCATGGCCACCTTTGCCGACCCCGTCATCATGCTTTTCATCGGCGGCTTCGTGCTGGCCATTGCTGCTGCCAAGACGGGCCTCGACGCCCAGCTGGCCAAGGTGTTGCTCAAGCCCTTCGGCCGCAAGAGCGAGAACGTGTTGCTGGGCTTCCTGCTCATCACGGGACTGTTCTCCATGTTTGTGTCGAACACCGCCACGGCTGCCATGATGCTGGCCTTCCTCACCCCGGTGTTCAAGCAGTTGCCGCCCGAGGGCAAAGGTCGCATAGCCCTGGCCATGAGCATTCCCGTGGCTGCCAACCTGGGCGGCATGGGCACGCCCATCGGCACCCCTCCCAACACCATTGCCCTGAAATACCTGAACGACCCCGAGGGCCTCAACATGGGCTTGGGCTTCGGACAGTGGATGCTCTTCATGCTTCCGCTGGTGGCCGTGCTGTTGTTCATCAGCTGGATTCTGCTGCGGAAACTCTATCCCTTCACCCAGAAAACCATTGAGCTCAACATTGAGGGCAGCATGAAGAAAGGCAAGAACACATGGATTGTCATCACAACGTTCTTTGTAACAGTGGCCTTGTGGCTCACCGACTCGGTGACGGGCATCAATTCCTACACGGTGGCGCTCATTCCCTTCGTGGTGTTTGCCATGACGGGCATCATCACGAAATACGACCTTGAGGAAATCAACTGGAGCGTTATTTGGATGGTGGCGGGCGGCTTTGCGCTGGGCTACGGGCTCAATGCGTCGGGACTGGCCGAAAACGCCGTCGAGAGCATTCCCTTCGGCGATTTCTCGCCGCTGCTCATCCTCATTCTTTCGGGCATCATCTGCTATGCGCTGAGCAATTTCATTTCCAACTCGGCCAC
The DNA here is from genome assembly GCA_017474515.1 of Prevotella sp. Lineage (GTDB taxonomy): Bacteria > Bacteroidota > Bacteroidia > Bacteroidales > Bacteroidaceae > Prevotella. Next base: position 10,371 of record JAFVHN010000087.1, read on the forward strand.
GGCGGCCCTGCTCATGCCCATCCTTGCCGTGGTTTGCACGGCCATGGGCGACAAGCTCGACATCATCGGCGGCACGCCCACCGTGCTCATCGGCGTGGCCGTGGCAGCATCGAGCGCCATGGTGTTGCCGGTAAGCACACCGCCCAACGCGCTGGCCTTCAGCACCAACCTCATTCACCAGAACGACATGGTGAAGGTGGGCCTCATCACCGGCATCATCAGCCTCCTGCTGGGATACGCCCTGCTCTTCTTCGTGGGCCAGGCGGGGCTGATCTGACGCTTTGCCGAATGACAACAGTTACTATCGTCTGAACTCCGATATTAAGGGAAAAGAAAAACATCATGCAAACCAAGCCCATAACCTTCGACCGCTTTGTGCGCGGCGTGCTCTCGCTCATTCTTGTGGCGGGCATACTTGTGTTGCTCAATCGCCTGAGCAATGTGCTGGTGCCCTTCTTCCTGGCATGGCTCATTGCATACCTCATCTTTCCCCTGGTGAAATTCTTCCAATACCGGTGCCGGCTGAAATACCGCATCCTGGGCATCTTGTGCGCCTTCATCGTGGTGGCCGTGGTGCTCACCGCCGCCTTCTGGCTCATTGTGCCGCCCATGGTGGAAGAGTGCCTCAAGGCCAAGGACATGCTGCTGGCCTGGCTTCAGAACGACGTGTCGGTAAGGAACCTTCCCCACCAAATCCACGACTACATCCGCGAGCACTTCACCGTGGCCGAGGTGAAGGCCCTCATCACCCAGGAGGGCTTCATGGAAGGGCTCAAGGAGGCCATGCCGAAGATTTGGGCCGTGGTGGCCCAGTCGTTCAACATCGTGACGAGCCTGTTCTCCGTCACGATGGTGTTGCTCTACACACTTTTCATTCTTCTTGACTACGAGAAAATCAGCTCCGGCTGGGTGCGCCTGCTCCCCGAGCGGTGGAGGCCCGTGTGCCAGCAGGTAGTGGCCGACGTGGAGGAGGGCATGAACAAATATTTCCGCGGACAGGCCATGGTGGCCTTCCTGGTGGGCGTGCTCTTCAGCATCGGGTTCCTCATTATCGGCTTCCCCATGGCCATTGCCCTGGGCATGTTCATAGGCCTGCTCAACATGGTGCCCTACCTGCAGATAGTGGGATTTGTGCCAACCATCATCCTGGCCATCGTCAAGGCTGCCAGCACCGGGCAGAACTTCTGGTTGGTGCTGCTGCCCGCCCTGGCCGTCTTTGCCGTGGTGCAGGCCATTCAAGACACCTTCCTCGTGCCGAAAATCATGGGGAAGGTGACGGGGCTCAACTCGGCCATCATCTTGCTGTCGTTGTCTATCTGGGGCTCGCTGATGGGCGTGCTCGGCATGATTATCGCCCTGCCGCTGACCACGCTCCTTCTGACTTATTACCAGAAATACGTCATCAAGGAAAAAGAAAAAGAGCAACCAGTGCCGCCGGCTTTGGAGGCCAAGAAACCCTGAAACCTTTCGCCCTGTCGCCTGAACTCCTGAACTGCAAACAAGCGGAGTTTTTCTTTACCCTGAGACGGATAGCGACACGGGGTAAAATTGATAAAAAATCTTGACAAAACCGACCGTTTTTCCATAGGTTCCGTAAACCGCTGAATTTCAGCGGTTTGTAAATCGTCTAAAGTTTGACCGCAAATTTCGGGGAGAAATCTTGAAGTTTTCTCATCTCAATCTTCAAGATCTCTCCCCGAAATTTGCGGTCAAACCTCTTGGGGCGTCCAAAAATCCTTGAAAAATCTTTACAAAATGGAGCGGCCGTTGGCCTGCCCTTTTGCCGCTATTGTGTGAGGAAGCGGAGGTAGTTCTTGGCCGTGTTGGGAGAATAGGCCATGAAAATGTTGTTGGCGAAAAGAATGTCGGTGATTTTGTTCTCGCTGACGTAGGCCTTTATGTTCTTGGTGAAATAGCGGAAGTCGATGACGTGCACTTCCTCGAAGGAGTAGAACATGTAGCCGGGGAGGGCATTGCCGAAGCTGTCCTTCAGCACGAGCACGCGGCGGCCGTTGGCCGTTGACGTCCTCACGCGGGTGATTTTCGTGTCGCCGCCCATGAAGGTGCTGTAGGCCGCCCCGCTGCCGTCCTTGTATTTCATGAAATATTGTCCGTCGTAGGGCTTTTTCTCGCCCGTCACCTTATATTTTTTGTCGATGGTGTAGATGGTGTAGGTGGTGGTGTATTCCACGTCGGTGGGCGTGTAATAGACGAAGTCCTCGGGGGCGTTCTTCACCGAGATGTCGCCCGAGAATCCGTACATGGAGCCCACGTATCCGTGAACGACGTGCTTCTCGTATGACGAAAGGTCGCGGAAGGGCACACCGGCCACCAAAGCGAACTGCTGCGCGGCGTAGTAGGCGCCCAGGGGTGCCCAGTGATGGTCGGTGCGCAGGTAGATGTCTTCATCAACATGGTCGGCCAGGGCCTGATAGATGCTCACGGGCTTCACGCCGGAGTCCAGGTGCGCAAAGATGTTCTTGATGGTGGGCAGCTCGCGCTTGGTGTGCTTTTTCACCTTATCGGGGCAATAGAACTCCACGGCCGTTGGTATGACCATGCAATACACCTGCACGCCGCTGCCCAGCTCCTGCTGGTACCTGTTGGCCACGTCGGCATAGGTGGTGCCGCCCTCGGCCCCTCCGCCGTAGGCCATCAGCGCGCGCACATTGCTGCCTGCCCCCACGATGATGATGCCGGCATGGGCTATCTTGGCGTTCTCGTTGGCCATGTTGGCGTTCTCAAATTCCTTGGCGTCTTCCACGCGGTCGGCCTTCGGGGTTTCCTCGGGCTGAGGCTCGCTCTCGGTATCGGAGGCGTGGAAGGTGACGTTGTCCTCGTCGGAGAGCACCAGCCGCTCTTTCGACTTCACGGTCATGCTCAACCACATGAAGGCGTCGCGGAAGGGCTCGGTGTCGTTGAACCACGACGACACTTCCTGGGTGAAGGTGCCGGCCTTGAGCTTCTCCCACGAGAAGTCGGGGAACACGGCGAGCTCGCGTTTTTCCAGCTCCGAGAAGGTGCTGCGCGGAAAGGTGGCAAACACAAAGGCCACGGCCGTAAAGGCCAGGGCGACGAGGGTGACATATAGCTTATTCATTGTCGGTTTTCTTGGCTTGTGTGAGGTATTTTTCGTAGGCATCGGTGGTGACCGTCAGGCACGCATGGCCGACGTTGTTGCAAAAAAGCACATCGGTGACGGCGTGGCGGCGCACGTAGTCCACAATGTTCTGGGTGAAATATCGGCAATCCACCACGTGGATGTCTTCAAATCCGTAGAAAAGATATGAGGGCAGGGCATTGCCGAAGCTGTCTTTCAAGATGAGCAGGCGGCGGCCGTTGCGGGTGGCGGTGCTGACATGGGTGAGCCGGTTGTCGCCGCCCATGAAGGTGCAATAGGCCATCACGCTGCCGTCGTCGTAGTGCTTGAAGAAGGGACCTTTGGCCGTGGTCTCGCCGGTGATGCCTTTCCTGTCGCGCGTCAGGGCGTATTCCACGTAATCCGTTTGGTAGAGAATGTTTTGCGGCACATAGTAGATGAAGTCCTCGGGATGGTTTTTCACCACATCAACGCGCCCGGAATAGCGGTACATGCTTCCAACGAAGTTCCTCAGTACCTGCGTCTTATAGTTTTTCAGACCATGAAAGGGCACGCCGGCCACGCGGGCGAAGGCCTCGGCGGCATAGTAGGCGCCCAGGGGCAGCCAGTGGTGGTCGGTGCGGGCGTAGATGTTTTCCTCAACGTGGGCGGCCAGGGGAGTGTACATGTCAACGGCCTCCACCGAGTCGCTCAGGTGGGCAAAGATGCGGTTGATGACGGTGCGCTCGCTTTGCGTCCAAGGCCGCGCCATGTCGGGACAGTAAAATTCCACGGCGGTGGGAATGGCCGTGCAATAAACCCTTACGCCGTCGCCCAGGATGCGCTTGTAGCGGTTGGCCATCTCGGCGTAGGCAATGCCGAAATCGGGCTTCGAGCTGAACGTCTGGAAGGTGCGGGCACGGCTGCTGTCGCCGGCAATGATGATGCCGGGCTTGGGGCAATAGGCGGTGTCGGAGGCGTTCACGCGGTTCACATATTCCGCCACCACCCTGCCCTTTTCCTGGGCATGCAGGGGCATGGCTGCCGCTATCAACAACCATGCCGACAACAGAAGAACCCTGTTAAGGCTCCAACAATCAAACCTCACCTTTTTACTTTTCATTGTTCACTTTTCACTTTTCCCTTTTCACTTTTACCTTTTCCCTTAAAAGCGTGTATAAATAAAGGCGTTGTTGGTGGCTCCCACCAAGAGCGACACACTCAGCGCAAGCAGCACCAGCGACACGGCGAGCCGCGAGCAGAACGTCACGAACTTCATGGCGCCGCCATCCTCGCCGAAAACGCGGCCCGCAAGCCGTGAAACGGCCGTCCTCACGGGCATGCAGAACAAGATGGCCACCACCCAAAGCCAGAAATGGTCGGTGAGCGCCGACTCATCGACAAAGGTGAACAGTTCCTTCGATTGTCCAAAGAAGGAATGGAAGAAGGTGGTCATCTGCCCGAAGTCGTCGAAATAGAAGATGCCCCATCCGGCAATTACCAGCAACAGGCTGTAAACATGGAGCAACACGCGCGGCACACGGTCGATGACGCGCAGCAGCGTGTATTTC
>JAFVHN010000088.1 GCA_017474515.1 Prevotella sp.
CTAATTATCTTCAATATTAAAGGGGCAAAGAATTAAAACAGAATTAAGACAAATTCGTTTCAATATAATAAGATAATGATGTTTTACCACTTATCATCGAAACCGCATAAAAAAATCCGAATATCTCTTGCATATTCAAAACCTTTTTCGTAATTTTGCAGCGTGGTGCAATGTCTTCACAGACAACGCGGCACAACCCCCACGCAGACACTGCCTAACGGCGGTGGAAGAGGTGGCGGTATTTTAAGAATAAGCGTTATTGGCGCTTGGTTTCTGACCCTTGGAACTTAGGACACTCCAATATATGTCAGAGAAACCATGCAACGATGATGCTCATGGATATGTTTAAAACATGCCCTTGTTGTGTCTTTCCATCCTTTGGAAAGGCCGGTGAGATGTATGAAGAACATATCGGCGTGAGGTCTCGTTGCTCGTTTCTGACATGACGGGCAAGTGCTAAGGCCTCAGAACGTGAAGCGAGCAACAAAAGGCTTCACGCTTATTGTACCAAACAAACCTTATTAGCTATTAACCGTCTGGACAGGAGCCGCCGGACACAATAAATCAAGAGGCAATGAAAAAGAAACTGTTTCTGACGCTTCTCTGCTCACTCGTCATCCCTGTTGTGGCCATTGCCGCCACGGACGACGACGAAGTGACAAGGGCGAATCATGAGATTTATGTCGAGGAAGCTACCGTGGCACCAGGCACCTCCGCCACGATAGCCGTAAGGTTTAAAACAAACTCCGGCATGGTGTCCGCTTTCCAGTTTGACCTCACCCTGCCCGAGGGCATCACGCTCGATGGCGACGAGACTTCTGCCATCAGGAAAGGCGGGTTGGTGGAGAACACAGACCATCAAATCGCCGCCGCGTGGATGAAGAGTGGCGCCTGCCGTGTCATCTGCTACTCGCCGAATAATACAAGGCTGAGCCTGGAAGGTGACGCCGCTGTCATCGACATCAAGGTGGCTCCCGGAGTGAAACCCGGCACGTACCCCGTGAAGCTGACCAACTTGGAAATGGGGCGCATCAACGGCTATTCGAGCGTTAAGCCCAAAAACGCGGTGACTTATATCATCGTCCAGCCCTCCGACACGCCCACCGACATCCAGATAGCTGAGGACAAGCAGGCCGGCGGCGATGACGCCACCTACAACGTGCTCGGACAGAAAGTGAAGAAGCTGCGCCGAGGACAAATCGGTGTCAAGCGCGGAAAGAAAGTCATTGAAAATGAGGAGGGCCGGAAATGAGAACCACTACCTTCAAGCATGCGGGAAGAACCTTCCTGCTACTCCTGCCCCTGCTGCTCGGTGCCTCTTTGTCTCGTGCGGCGGATTACAACTTGAACGGCTTGTATTTCAACCTTGACGTTTCAACCCGCACGGCCACGCTGACCAACAGCGGCAGCTACAATTCCTATTCGGGCGCCATCAACATTCCCGAAACCTTTGTCGGCCCCAAGAGCCTCACCTACAAGGTGTCGGCCATCGGCGACAATGCTTTCCGTGGCTGCTCCAGCCTTACTGCGGTGAGCATCCCCGTCACCGTTGAGACCATCGGTGCATACGCCTTCTATGGCTGCTCCAGCCTGCCCGAACTGTCGATTCCCAGCCTTGTGAAGAACATCGGGCCCTACGCCTTCTACAACTGCTCCAGCCTCACCGCCATGGCCCTGCCGCCACTCCTGACCACCATCAAGGCATACACCTTCTACGGGTGCAGCAAGCTCACCTCGGTCACCATCCCGTCAAACCTGACCGCCATCGAGAGCAACGCTTTCTACGGCTGCACCAAGCTGCCAAGGGTGACGCTCCCGCAGAAGCTGACCGCAATCGGCGACCAGGCCTTCTACGGCTGCACGAGCCTGGCTACGGTGTCCATGTCGCAGGCATTGGCCACTATCGGCAGCGAGGCCTTCCGGGGTTGCGCGAGCCTGACCTCAATAATCCTTCCCGAGGGCTTGGCCACCATTGGCAGCAGCGCGTTCTACGGCACCTCTTCGTTGCAGTCCGTCACTATCCCTTCCACTCTGACCTCTCTCGGCACCGACGCTTTCAGCAACAGCGGCCTGCAGACGTTGACCTATGCCGACGGCTGCACCACGGCGTTCCGCACCTACGCCACGGGCCTGACCACCGTCACCATTCCCGCTACGGTCACGGCCATTGCCGACCGTGCCTTCTACAACTGCTCCCTGCTCTCCTCGGCCATCATACCCTGGAGTGTGAGGACCATCGGCGAGAGCGCCTACTACGGTTGCGCCAAGATAACGAAGATGACCATTCCCGCCCGTGTCACCAGCATCGGCGTGGATGCTTTCGCAAACAGCGGGCTGAGCACGCTCAACTACGCCAACAACACCAAGACGGCCCTGCGCACTTGGGCCACCCAGCTGACGAAGGTGACCCTTCCGTCAACGCTCAAAAGCATTGCCGACAACTGTTTCTATGGCTGCACGAAGCTCTCCAGCATCATTCTGCCGGAAGGTCTTGAAACCATCGGTGGCAATGCGTTCTATAACTGCAGCGCCCTGACCACGCTGACTGTCCCCCAGTCGCTGACAGCCATCGGCACCGGCGCCTTTTCCTACACAAACATCCAGACCCTGATATACGCGCAGGGGTGCACCACTGCCCTGCGCACCTGGGCCACCACGCTCACCACCGTGTCCATTCCGAACACACTGTACCGCTTCGCCCCCGACGTGTTCAAGGACTGCAACAGCCTTGAGAACATCCACATCGCCGACCTGGAGATGTGGAACTACATCTTCTCCCAGGAGAACGGCAACCCGTTGCCCGTTGCCCACCGCCTTTTCCTGAACGGCAACCTCCTCACCGTCCTGAATGCCGACTTCGGCTGCGATGTGGCCAACTATGCCTTTGCCCTGTGCAAGGGCCTCAAGCAGGTGAACATCACCAATAGCATCCCCGTCATCGGCACAGGTGCCTTCATGCAGTGTCCCGACCTGGAGGCCGTGGCCATTGGCAGCGGCACCGAGCGCATCGGCACCAACGCCTTCCAGGGCTGCACACAGCTTTCGGCGGTGCGCCTGGGCAACGGGTTGAAGGTCATCGGCAAGAACGCCTTCTACGGCTGTTCTGGCCTGAACAGCCTCTTCCTGGGCGACAACGTCCAGCGCATTGACGAGGGTGCCTTTCGCGGCTGCTACAAGCTACCACAGGCCAAGCTGCCCGCCACGCTCACCACTCTCGGCCCGTCAGCCTTCCGCGACTGTTACGAACTCTTGGAGGTCATCATCCCGGCAGGCGTCACCGCCATCCCCGACTATGCCTTCTACGACTGCCGCAAAATGGAGACATTGGAAATAGGAGAGGCCGTCACCGTCATCGGCAGCTATGCTTTCTACGGCTGCAAGGGCCTGAAAACCCTGAACGTGCCCGATGCCACCAAGACCATCGGCGACTATGCATTTGCAAATTGTGAGAGCATACGCTGCGCCTATCTCGGCACCGGTATCTCCAACATCGGTTCCTATGCCTTTGCCAACAACTATTATGTGGTGGGTTTCTATTGCCGCGCCATCAGCGTGCCCGCGTGCAGCAGCAACGCCTTCAGTGGCTCCGACCCGCAATTTTGCGAGCTCTACGTTCCCGACGAGTCGCTTACTGCTTATTCCGGCAAGTCGCCGTGGAGCAGCTTTGGAACGAAGACGGGCCTGGCCTCGGCCCCCGTCTTTGTCAGCACCATCACCCTGTCCTCACCTGTGCTTATCATGGAGGAGGGCGACGTGACGCAGATTACCGCCACCGTGGCACCGCAAAATGCCACGAACAAGAATGTGAACTGGGCAAGCAGCAACACCGACGTGGTTTACGTCAGCAAGTCGGGAGGCGTGATGTCCAACGAAGAAGGCTTGGCTACCATCACCTGCAGGGCGGCCGACGACAACGGTGCCACGGCCAAGAGCCTGGTCATCGTGGCCAACAACTTCAAAGCCGTGACGGGCCTGACGCTCTCCAATACCACGCTCTCGCTTGTGGAAGGCAAGGAAGCGCATCTTACCGCCTCCACGGATCCCGCCACCGCCACCTACAGCGACGTGACATGGAGCAGCAGCAACCCGCTGGTGGCACAGGTCAGCGAGGTCGGACTGGTGACGGCCATCGCCACAGGCACCGCCACCATCACCTGCGCCGCCGCTGACGGCAAGGGTGCCGAGGCCACCTGCGCCGTGACCGTGACGGAGGCCGTTGACCCCACCATCGGCGACGCCAACGAGGACGGCAATGTGTCGGTGGGCGACCTTACCTACGCTGTCAGCGTCATCATGCAGCGCATAGAGCAGGGCGAGGATATCTCACTCTACGACTTGGACGGCGACGGGGAAATCACCATCCAGGACGTGGTGGCCATCGCTGACATCATCCTCGGTTATAACGTTGAGCCAGCTGTGCGGCTGTTGGAACTTTCTGCTACGGAACTGACCATAGGTATCAGTGAGACAACACACTTGAATTATCAAGTGATTCCATACAAGATGAACAGCAACCTGACATGGGCCAGCAGTGACGAGACGGTGGTGACGGTCACAGACGACGGCACTATAACAGCTCTCAAAGCCGGCACAGCCATTGTAACGCTGACCGAACCGGGTGGCCTCACGGCAGAATGCCGTGTCACGGTGGATGCCTCCTACGGCAGCACCGACGGACATTCATGGGTGGACCTCGGCCTGCCCTCCGGCACGCGGTGGGCCACCGTCAACCTCGGCGCCCTCTCGCAGCAGGAATACGGCAGCTACTACGCCTGGGGCGAGACGCAGCCGAAGGACAACTACACCTGGAATACCTATCTGCACAGCAACGGCTCGGCCACCACGCTGACCAAGTACTGCACAACGCCCAACAAGGGCACGCGCGACGACAAGACCCTCCTGGAGCCTGCCGACGACGCCGCCACGGCGGCATGGGGCAGCAACTGGTGCATGCCCACGGAAGACCAGTTCCTGGAACTCTTCAACCCGGCCTATACCACCTCGGTATGGACAGAGCAGAACGGCCTCTACGGCCGCCGCGTCACCAGCCGCGTCAACGGCAACACGCTCTTCCTGCCCGCAGCTGGCTATATGAACGGCACCACACTCAGTAGCGGCGGTAGCGGCGGCTATTACGCCACGCGCAACCTCTCCACTAATGACTGCGACTACAACCGCTCGCTCAGCCTCGGCTCGTCAACGGCCACCCTGACCGACACCTACCGCTGCTACGGACAAAGCGTCAGACCAGTGGGGTCCACGCACATTGATGTCACCCCCGCCACCGCTTTCTTGCAAATGGATGAAACGCTTACCCTGCAGGCCGCATTGGTCACGCCTTCCGGCACTTCATCGCCCTTGTTCACTTGGACGAGCAGCAATAGCGCAGTGGCCACCGTGAACAGCCAGGGCAAGGTGACGGCGAAAACTCCAGGAAAGGCCATTATCTACGCATCCCTCGATAACGGACTTCGCGGCTCGTGTATCATCACAGTGTCACCCCTGCCAAATGGTGGAACGTTGACCGTCAACGGTGTCACCTTCAGGATGGTACATGTTGCCGGCGGTACGTTCCAGATGGGTGCGACATCAGAGCAGGGAAGTAATTATGACTCGGATGAACGCCCTGTCCACAGCGTGACGCTTTCCGACTACTGGATTGGTGAGACGGAGGTGACGCAGGCCCTGTGGTATGCCGTGATGGGGCAGAGGCCCACGTCGGTCGGCTTGCAGTGGAGCAGTTCTTACGGCCTTGGTGACAACTATCCTGCTTATTATGTCAGCTGGAATGACTGCCAGACGTTCATCCAGACATTGAACGAGCTGACGGGCATGTCGTTCCGCCTGCCCACGGAGGCCGAATGGGAATTTGCTGCCCGCGGCGGCAATTCCTCGCAGGGCTACAAGTATTCCGGCAGCAACACGATTGGCGACGTGGCTTGGTACACTTCCAATTCCGGCAGCAAGACCCATCCTGTTGCCACGAAGTCCCCGAATGAGCTTGGCCTTTACGACATGAGCGGCAATGTGTGGGAGTGGTGCCAGGACTGGTATGGCAGTTACAGCTCTTCAGCCCAGACGGACCCTGTCGGTCCTTCGTCGGGCTCCATCCGGGTGGATCGCGGGGGCAGCTGGCACTACAGTGCCGGGCTCTGCCGTGTGGCGAATCGCAACGGCAACTCGCCCTCTAACCGCAGCAACGACCTCGGGCTGCGCCTCGCCCTGTCTAATTCTGATACCCACGAAGTACGTGTCAATGTGCCAATGCCTTCAAGCTCCAATAACACAGTGGCTGTCGGTACCTTCTCTTACAAGGAAGATAACCTTCTCGAAAGCACGGAGTTCGTGAAGAATCTCCACGATTACTTCAGTTCTTCACAGTTCGAGTTTATTTTGCCTTCTGTCACTACTGGCAATGCAACCTTCAATGCAGTCAATGGCCAATGGACTGTCAAGGGTATCAGCGGCGCGTCTTATAAACTTCATCTGTCCAACAACAACAAGACCATCCTCTGTGAATCCACTCCTATCGTTGAACTTGACGCTCAGGGTGCCATCCATTTCATTGAAGGCGAAATAGCTGATGATATCTTGAACTATAAGAGCCATCAGGAACTCGGCGAACTCGAGACCTTCACCGCTTACCTCAAGAAGACTGAAACCAGCAACACGCAGTCATCCAGCGGCACTGATTGGTTCAACGTCCGTTTCCTGCGCCCGCTGACCTTGGAGAGAACGGTTAACGCTTCACTTCAGTCTTTTCCAAACAACTGGCAGAACATCAACCTTGGTAACTTCGTGAAGGTCACAGACTGGCGTAATACCACTGGCGACCCGAACAACTCGACAGGTGCTGATTCCAGTAGCGGCAAGTTCGACTTTAGGTATTACCAGGTTACTCTGTTCACCGACATCATGGACATCGTGACCGATGCTCATCTCAGTAACGACGCCCGTGCCGCTGTTGCCCAGAAGTACATGAACAATATGAATAATGGCAAAAGACCGCTTGAAGGAATCGCTTATGGAACTGACATCACCAACTGGTATGACGTTGCAGGCCTTGAATTCCAGTACAAGCCAGGTTCAACGACGACCATTCAGTATAAGAGTAATGGTGGAATTACAGGTGACTTCCATATCTTCGTTCCTGTTTACATGAGTTATGTCTTCGGTCAATATAGTAAGGCTTACCAAAGCACTTACGTCATGGTAACTGTGCAGGCTTTTGGTGAAAGTGATGATGTGACCGTGAACGGCGTTTCTTTTAGGATGGTGCATGTTGCCGGCGGCACCTTCCAGATGGGTGCGACGTCAGAGCAGGGGAGCGATGCTTATGACAATGAGAAACCCGTCCACAGCGTGACGCTTTCCGACTATTGGATTGGTGAGACGGAGGTGACGCAGGCCCTGTGGCAGGCCGTGATGGGGCAGAGGCCCACGTCGGGCGGCTCTCAGTGGAACAGTTCTTACGGCCTTGGCGACAACTATCCTGCTTATTATGTCAGCTGGAATGATTGTCAGGAGTTCATCACCAGGTTGAACCAGCTGACGGGCCAGTCGTTCCGACTGCCCACGGAGGCGGAGTGGGAGTTTGCTGCCCGCGGCGGCAACAATTCTCAGGGCTACAAGTATTCCGGCAGCAACACGGTTGGCGACGTGGCCTGGTATAGTTCCAATTCCGGCAGCAAGACCCATCCTGTTGCCACGAAATCCCCGAATGAGCTTGGCCTTTACGACATGAGCGGCAACGTGTGGGAGTGGTGTCAGGACTGGTATGGCAGTTACAGCTCTTCAGCCCAGACGGATCCTGTCGGTCCATCGTCGGGCTCAAACCGGGTGGATCGCGGGGGCTGCTGGGGCAACAATGCCGGGTACTGCCGTGTGGCGGGTCGCAACGGCAGCACGCCCTCTTCCCGCTACTACGGCCTCGGGCTGCGCCTCGCTTTTTAGTTCTTCCAAAAAAAAGAAAGAAAAAAACTATAACAAATCAATTTTCGCATAGGCATGATGGAAAAAAGCGGCCATCAAGGCCGCGCCATCATGTCGATGCGAAAATTTACGCGCATTGTAAGACATGCAAGTGAAATTTTTCTTCATACCAAGGTTATATCCGGAAAATGCGAAACGTGAACTGAACCTTTTATTGCCCTCCTTCTGCCGAATTTACAATTATTATTTGTGGAATAATTTGTTGTAATTAGTTGTAATTTGTTTCAAAAAAGTCAATTGCATTTTATGGTCTTCCTTTTTTTTCTGAAACGAATTGGCACGAATTGTAACTAATTCAATCCACAAATTACAACTAATTATATTTGAAACTAATTGGCACTAATTGCATCTAATTCAATCCACAAATTACAACTAAATCTTTTTTTTGGGGGGAGGACGGTGTTCAAATTGTAGCCTGCCGCTTGTAGGGACATACTTTATGTATGTCCGAAAACACCCGAAAACACCTGAGAACAAACAGATGCCCCGTTCTGCCGAATTTGCAATGCTCCGTTTTCTTACGCTTAATGTAGGGACGTGATGTATCACGTCCGCCAGCCCACACACAATTTGCCAAGCCATCGCATGTCATCGGTTGCGGACGTGATACATCACGTCCCTACTGTCGGCAGAACGGGAAAACACCCGGTTGTACCGAGGCGGGCGGACATACATAAAGTATGTCCCTACGCGCATGTTCTTTTAGTATTTAATAGTCAGTCTGCCACAAATAGGAGCCGACGCTTCCAAGCGTCTGGGTATATTTTATTTGTTTGGTTAGTCCGACGCTCGGAGGCGTCGGCTCCTATTAGCGTCTGGGTATATTTTATTTGGTTAGTCCGACGCTTGGAAGCGTCGGCTCCTATTGCGTCGGCTCCTAGGTCGGCTTCTACAAACAGGGATTTGTTTTCAGAAAGATTATGGGGTGGGGGCGACGTATGCCCTGATGGCCGTTTCCATCAGTTGCCTGTCGGCCATGAACGACTTATAGGCGGTTGTCACGAGGCTGCGGTTTCTTGTCAGCAGGGCCACGGCGGCGCATTTCTTCACGGTGGGCCAGAAGGCGTTGCGGTTGGTGCGCAGGTAGTCGCGGATGATGTCTTCGTCGGCCACGCCGTAGGATTTCAGAAGCGCCATGGCGATGATGCCCGTGCGGTCTTTTCCCGCCGTGCAATGGAAGAGCGTGCAGATGCCCTGCTCGGCGTTGCTCCTTAGCACCGCCAGCACTTTGTCCACCTGTCGGCGACTGTAGTCATCGGTCACAATCCTGGTGTAGAGGTCGCGGAAGTCGGGAATCATGGCCTTCAGCTTTTCGGGGTGCCGGCGCAGCTGGCGAATGATGGTCATGGGGTCGGAACCTGTTTCGCGTGTGATGCCCACGGCGGCGTCTTTCAGCAACGGCATCAGCATATACGTCACGCCCTGTGGCAACGGGTCTTGAAATTCCGCAGCCTCGACGGGTGTGCGCAGGTCGATGACGCAGCCGATGCGGTGTTTCCGGCACAGGGCGGCACATTCTTCCGGAGAGAGAATGCTGAGCTTTCCGCTTCGGAGGAAACGGCCACGGGGCACGGTGCCCTTGCCGTCGGCAAAGGCTATTCCTCCCAGGTCGCGCAGGTTAAGTTCCTTTCTTTTCATCAGTCAATCCATGCTTCGCTTCGCCTTACATCTTTCCCTTTGGGGGAATAGAAGGTTTTTCGCTTAGAGCGTTATTTTCTCAATCCTCAGCCGCTGGATGCCGGCGGGCACGCGCACCTCCACCACGTCGCCCTCTTTCTTGTTGAGCAGCGCCTGTGCGATGGGCGACTTCACCGAGATTTTCTTCTCTGCGATGTTGGCCTCGTGGGGGCTTACTATGGTGTAGGTCATGCGGGCGTTGTTGTTGAGGTTGGTCATTTCAACCTTCGAGAGCAGTCCCACGGCATCGGCCCCGAGCCTCGATTTGTCGATGACGCGCGCATGTTCCAGCACCCGTTGTTTGAAACGTATTCTGCTCAAAAGCCTGGCCTGCTCGCGCTTGGCGGCATGATACTCGAAGTTTTCGCTGAGGTCGCCCTTGTCGCGCGCCTCGGCAATGGCATCCCTCACCAATGGCAGTTCCACGCTCTCCAGTTGCCGAAGTTCGGCAACCAGCTTGTCGTAGCCCTCCTGTGACATGTATTCCATAATAAAACTGTTTAAGTTTCGCATTCGCTCAACTTCTTGGAGTTACAGGAGTTCAGGAGTTACAGGAGTTCAGACAATAGTTCTGAAGACTCCCTTTTCGTCAGTTTGCAGAGGCTGGAAGTATTGTCTGAACTCCTGAACTCCTGTAACTCCTGAACTACATCAACTTGAGAAAGTCGAGTAAAACTGTTTTTCGTTATTTGCCGGCAAAAGTACAAAAATTCGGCCATAATCATTCACGGAGGCCATGAAGAAGTGTTTTTTTTGCCTTTTTTATGACGAAAAACGGCCTTTTACCCCGTGGAATGGATTATTTTGATTACTTTTGCACCGTCATTCGGGGAGCCAATCCCCCAAAAGAACAGTTCCTCAACTAAGTTGATGTAGTTCAGGAGTTACAGGAGTTCAGGAGTTCAGACGACACTTCCAATCTCTGTAAACTGACGAAAAGGAGCCTTCAGAACTTTTGTCTGAACTCCTGTAACTTCTGAACTCCTGTAACTCCAAGAAGTTGAGCGAACGCGAAACTTGAAAACAGTTATGAAAAAGGTGCGCATCACCGCCCTTCGCCAGACCGTCTATGCCGACTTGATGGCGAAATACGAGAACCCCATTGAGCATACTTGCGACGTGAGGGAGGGCAGCCAGTGGCTGTCGGTCGATGGCCTGTGCCCCCATGGCCTGTGCCCTTCGGCGTGGTCCAGCATGAAGCCTTTTGTGGAGTCGCTGGCCCGCGGTGAGGGCAATTTCTACGACGGGTGGATGAAGAACCCTCAGAGTGCTATGATCAGCTGCAACGACGGCTTCCGTCCGTTCAGTTTTTACTTAGAAAGCGTTGAAGATGAAGACAATCAGTGATTTCATAGTCCGTTGGATGGGACTGCTGGTGCTCGCCGTGGCCGCCTTGTCCCTGTTCGTGCCGTCATCGTTTTTATGGCTCGAAACATCGGTTATCAATCCCCTGTTGGGCATTATCATGTTCGGCATGGGTCTCACCCTTTCACCGCACGATTTCAAGATTGTGCTCAGCCGTCCCAAGGACATCCTTTTGGGCTGCCTGGCTCAGTTTACCGTGATGCCCCTGCTGGCCTGGCTGCTGACGTGGGTGTTCTCGCTTCCCAAGGAACTGGCGCTCGGCGTCATCCTCGTGGGCTGTTGTCCTGGAGGCACTGCCTCAAATGTTATCACCTATCTGGCCAAGGGCGATTTGGCGCTCTCTGTGGGCATGACCGCCACGTCAACGTTGCTTGCCCCTGTGCTGACGCCCCTCCTGGTGCTGCTCTTGGCGGGGACGATGGTCGATGTTGACACAGTGGGCATGCTGAAAAGCATTGTCTATGTGGTCATTGCGCCCATTATTGTTGGCCTGCTGTGTCAGCGGTTTTCCCCCCAGAAGACGAAAAGCGTTGTTCCGGCCCTGCCGGCATTGTCGGCCCTGGCCATTGCCATGGTAGTGGGCATCGTCGTTTCGCACAATGCTGAAAGGCTGATGACGGCGGGGTTCGTCGTCATCGCGGTGGTCATGGCGCACAACCTGCTGGGCCTTGGCATCGGCTTCCTTCTGGGCCGCATTTTGCGGTTGCCCAGGGCGAAGAGCGTGGCCCTCAGCATCGAGGTGGGCATGCAGAACTCCGGCCTTGCCTCGTCGCTGGCCGTTCTCCATTTTGCCGCTTATCCCCTTGCCACCATTCCCGGTGCGGTGTTCAGCGTGTGGCACAACATCAGCGGGGCACTGGCTGCCAAGTAGTTTCTTTTCATCGGTAAGAATGAAAAAGGAATGACAGAACCACGGACTGACACTGACTGACACGGTTTTTTCTTGGTTGAATGGTAAAGCCACGGACTGGCGCGGACTGACACGGGCTTTTTCTTGGGTAAATGGTAAAGCCGCGGACTGACACGGACTGACACGGGCTTTTCCTTGGGTAGATGGTAAAGCCACGGACTGACACTGACTGACACGGGCTTTTTCTTGGGTAGATGGTAAAGCCACGGACTAACACTGACTGACACGGGTTTTTCCTTGGGTAGATGGTAAAGCCACGGACAAACACGGACTGGCACGGGCTTTTTCTTGGTTGAATGGTAAAGCCACGGACTGACACTGACTGACACGGGCTTTTTCTTGGGTAGATGGTAAAGCCACGGACTGACACTGACTGACATGGTTTCCATTGGCGAGGAGGTGAAAAAGAATGAGCATTTGTTGATTTTATTCACTTTCTATCCCTTTTTTCTTTCCTATTTAGAAAAAACTTCGTAACTTTGCACGCTGTAACTATAAAATCCTTATAGTGAGGTCGTGAATTCATAAACAAACTAAAAATACATGAGAAAACCTTTGCTAATTCTTTTGGCTCTGGTCATCGGTGCGACGGCTGGATGGTCACAAAGTGCTAAGGCACAATGGACCAACATCCTCAGCAGCAGCCCCGGAACATTCCAGACCCAGCTGGTCTCATCGTCAGAGAGCAGCATCCGAGTGAACGTGAAAGTACCTGGTTTCTACCTTTCCGGCGTGACCACGCCCAAAGGCAATGCCAGTATTGTGTCGTTACCGAAGGCGCTGAGCACGGCGCAGGCCGGCGAACCCGACGTGCCGATGACGGGCGTTCCCGCCATCATCGGAGCGAAGGCACGCATGGCCGTCCGCGTGGTGGATGCCAAGTACAAGGACTTTGAAGGTGTGGAGGTGGCTCCGTCGAAAGGTGCCATCAGCCGCCAGGTGGATCCTTCAACCGTGGCCTATACCTACGGCAGCTGCTATGGCCAGGATGCTTTCTTCCCCGCCGAACCCGTGGAACTTCACGAGCCTTACATCATGCGCGACTATCGCGGACAGAACATGGCTGTGCAGCCTTTCGCCTACAACCCTGTGACGAAGACGCTCCGCGTGTATTACGACCTCACTGTGGAGATGTACAAAGTTGACGACAACGGCGACAACGTATTGGAGCAGCGCCGAGGCATGACCAAGGTGACCTCTGACTTCAAGGACATGTACCAGCGCCATTTCATCAACTACCAGCAAGCGCAGACCCGCTACACCCTCGTCAACGAGGAGGGCGACCTGCTTATCATCTGCTATGACAACTTCCTCAACGCTATGCAGGACTTCGTGACCTGGAAGAAGACGCGCGGCGTGAACACCACCCTCGTGGGCACCGCCACGGCAGGTACCACGGCCACGGCCATCAAGAATTATATCAAGAGCCAATACAATGCCAACAACAACCTCACTCATGTGCTGTTGGTAGGCGACGTGGACCAGATTCCTGGCAACAGCTTCACGGCAGGTTCAGGCACCAACTCTTATAGTGGCAAGGGCGACAACATCTACGGCCAGGTGGTGGGCAACGATATCTACAACGACCTGTTCGTAGGCCGTTTCTCGGCCAGCACCGTAGCACAAGTGGCCACTCAGGTGAAAAAGGTCATCACCTACGAGCGTGATCTCACCGCCAATGACACCTGGGTTCAGAACGGACTGGGCATCAGTACCAGCGAGAGCAATGGCGGCCACAACAATGAGGACGACTATCAGCACATTGAGAATATTCGCACCGACCTGTTGAACTACGGCTACAACACGGTGTATCAGGATTATTACAACGTGAGCGGTTATCCCTCGTCGTCTTTGAACACCATCAGCAACCACATCAACAGCGGAGTGGGCATCATCAACTACTGCAACCACGGACAGGAAACGGGATGGCAGTCGCATTATCCCTCCATCTATACAACCTCAAATGTCAACGCGCTGACCAACAGCAACAAGCTGCCATTCATCTTCTCGGTGGCCTGTCTGGTGGGCAAGTACGACTATAGCAGCGACTGCTTTGCCGAGGCGTGGATGCGTGCCACCCACAACAGCACGAAAGAACCCACCGGCGCCGTGGGCACCCTGATGTCGTATATCTCGCAGCCGTGGATTCCCCCCATGTGGGCGCAGGACGAGTTTGCCGACATCCTCATTGACAGCTACAGCAATAATATCAAGCACACATGGGGCGGTGCTGCCATCAACAGCCTGTTCTCCATCTTCGACCATTACAGCACCTCGGACAACTCGGCAAAGGGCACCTATCAGGCATGGATTCTCTATGGAGACCCGACGCTGATGCTGCGTACCAAGACACCGCAGGCGATGGAAGTCAGTCACGAAGGAATAGTCACGCCCGATGAGCCTACTTATACGGTGACCGTCGAAGATGCTGACGGTGCCGTGGCCACCATTACCGATGCCAACCACAACATCCTGGGCAAGGCAACGGTGATAAATGGCCAGGCCAACATCAGCCTCAGCAATGTTCCCTCGGAAGAAAATACCGAGCTCACGCTCTGCGTGTTTGGCTACAACAAGGTGACATATCTGGGCACCGTGAATGTGGAAGTATTAACCGAATGGGAGGGTGATGGAACAGCCGAAACCCCCTATCTCATCAAGAACACCAGCCAGCTTAACCTATTGGCAGAACGTGTGAATGCCGGCGAGGACTATTCCGACCAGCACTTCCAGCTCTGCCGCGACCTGAACTATCTTGGCAAGGAAAACGCCTTTACGCCCGTTGGTTGCAAACTCGCGCAGGTGGAGGAAGGCTCGGAAGAAAGTCCCGATCGTCCTTTCAACGGCATCTTCGACGGTAACAACAAAACCATCAGCGGCATTAACATCAACCTGACGACAGCCGACGACGACAGCAACTATCAGGGCGTCTTCGGACTGCTGGGAAGCCAGGGAGAGGTGAAGAACCTGAATGTTTCAAACAGCACCTTCGCAGGCTTCCGCTTCGTGGGCGCCATCGTCGGCTATAACGGCGGCGGAACCGTCAGCGAATGTAATGTTGACAGCACAGTGGTCATCGGCGGAGTTGTCACCGAGTCCTTAGCCCACGGAGGCGTGGCTGGCTATAACAATGGCACCGTTGACAAGTGCTACAGCATGGTGAAACTCACAAGGGCAAGCGATGTTGAAAACTTGATTTTGACGAGCCGGGGAGGCGTTGTCGGCTATAACGACGAAAACGGAACGGTGAGCAACTGCTTCGTGAAGGATATGGTTGCCGACGCTTTCGCTTCCATTACCATAGGAGCCATTGTGGGAGACAACGAAGGAACGATTTCAAACAACTTCTACTATCATGCCACCATCAACCGGGGAGAGAGCGAATCTGTCACCTCGGGCATAGGAGCCTGCGTTAACGGCGAATGGACTCCTGTGGACATTACCGAAAACAACGGTGCCGTAGAGGTGAACACATTGAACATCGGTGCTGACATTGCTGCCGATGCAACACCGGTCTTCACCTTCGAGGACCAGGACTATTTCCTCCACAACAGTGCAGTCGCCCTCAGCTACACCGGCGAAACGATAGAAGGATTTAATCCCATTTTCTTTGTCAACGGAGAGACCGTAGAGGAGAACAGCTTCACCCTCACCACCGATACCGAAGTGACGATGTCGTTCAGCGGCCTCGACTTCACCGAAATAAGCAGTGGCGACAGCGAAGAAGACCCTTACGTCATTAAGATTTCAAGGCAGTGGGACCTGCTGGCAGAGAAAGTGGCTTCCGGCACCGACTACAGCGGCAAGTTCTTCCGCCTGGACAACGACATAGACATCACAACCACCGTGGGAACCGAAGCTACACCGTTTGCCGGTATCTTCAACGGCGCAAAGCATAAGCTTACCGCCAACCTTGACGACACCGCCAACCAGGGCACAGCACCCTTCCGCTATATTTCCGGCGCCACCATCAAGAACCTCACTGTGGAAGGCACCGTGAACGGCACCACCCATGCTGCCGGATTGGTGGGCTTCACCTGGAGTGGCACAAATGCCATCGACAGCTGTTTCGTCCTTGCCGACGTGACCGTCAACAGCGGTGACAACCAGCACATGGGAGGCTTTGTGGGCCACGGAAAGAAAGCCACGCTGAACCTTACAAATAGCGTGTTCGCAGGCACCATGGCCAGCGGCGGAAACTTCGCCGGTGGACTGCTCGGCTGGACCGATGGCTCCACGCTCAACATCGACAGCGTGTTGTTCTGTGGCACCTACACGGGCAACGGACTGTTCCATCCCGTGGCTTGCCGAAATGACAACAAGGCCATGAACGCCAGCGTCAGCCACTGCTACTACACGGCCGTGCCCACGCTGGTTGATACGAAGAACATCGCCGCCGACGGCTTCAAGATGTATAATACGATGGAAGAGGTGGCCGAAGACGGTCTCTACTCGATGGTTCAGTTTGCCGGCTTCTCCTGCTACGGCAAGCTGATGGCCACCATCGACGACAACTTCAAGCTTACCGGCGAGGAAATAAAGCCCGAGCCCGTCGTGACGACCGAATATGGCGAGGTGGTGCCTCAGGAGAACAACTACACGCTGGAATGGAGCGGTGACGGCACCACTTCGGGAACCTACACCGTCACCATTACATCGTCTGAAAGCGAGGACGCCTTTTTCAGCCTGCAGGGAAGCAAGACGCTGCAATATGTTGTCTATCTCGATATTATGCCTTCCGACCTCGTTGTCAATGCCAACTACACCAGTGCCGAACTCAGTTGGACACCGGGCTATGGTGAGACGATGTGGAACGTACGCTACAAGGTGAAGGAGAATATAGAGGCCCAGCAGTGGGACTTTGAGGATGACATGGATGGCTGGACGGTCATCGACAGCGATGGCGACGGCAACAATTGGTTCCAAGACAACTCCGGCCAATACAGCTGCCATGGCGGGTCGGGCATCGTCGCATCGGCAAGCTATATAAATAATGTAGGTGCCCTGACTCCCGACAATTGGCTCGTCAGCCCGCTGCTCAATCTTAACGGAACGTTCAGCTTCTGGACCGTGGCCCAAGATACCAACTATCCCGGAGATGCCTTTGCCGTGTACGTCTATCCCGGCACCACCTGCCCCACCACCATCGACCTTAATGAGTGGACGCTGGTGAAGGAGAAAGACGTTACCACCGAAGAATACGTGCAGCACACCATCGACCTCTCGCAGTTCAATTTCAGCGGAAAAGGCTTCGTGGCCATTCGCCACTACGACGTGAGCGACTACTACTACATCAACATCGACGATGTGGAATATGTGCCCAACGCCTCTGACGCTGAGTGGGTGGTCGTGGAGAACGTCGCCGACAACCCGTTCGTGCTCACCAGCCTCAGTCCCAACACGACCTACGAGGTGCAGGTGCAGTCGGTCATGGAAACCGGGGAAATCAGCGCTTGGACAGAGTCGGTTGACTTCACCACTGAAACCATCTCTCCCGAAGTGGCCGTGGAAACTGTGACCGCCGCCACAGCACAGGTGGCATGGACATCGCCCGCTGTTGAAGAGAACTTCACCTATAACCTGCGCTACAGGGAAAACGATGTGACGTCAGACGTGGCCGTTGTGACGCTCACAGCCGGCGACGTGTGGGAAGACGGCTCGGGCTATCAGATGCTCATTGATGCCGATGCCAACGCATACGGCTCCACCATCCCCACCGATGGTGGACTGACAAGCAGCGGCGACGCCACCGAAGCAGTCTATAACGAGTTTGAATACAAACTTCCAGAAAATGCCGACGGCGCAATGTCCACTCAGAATATTGTGTTCAACAGTAGCGTTACCATCGAGATTCCCGAGGGAACCTACGATTTCTGCATCACCAACCCCTCTCCTGGCGACAGGATTTGGATTGCCTCAAGCAATGGTAATGTGGGAGGCCGGAAGAATGACTACCTCTTCGAGGCCGGAAAGCATTACACCTTCACCGTAACCATGGGCTCCGACAGCCACGACCAGGTGGATGTCGTCGTCGAAGACCTCACAGCGCCCTGGACCACCGTTGAGAACATCGACGGCATGGATTACCTCGTCAGCGGACTGATTCCCGCAACGACCTATGCCCTTCAGGTGCAGACCGTTTATGCCGACGGGCAGAAGTCGCAGTGGTCGGAAGTCGTTCTCTTCACCACTCCCGACAACAGCGTGCCCACTGACATCAGCCTCTCCAGCCGTTCAAACGTTCCTGAAACATGGTATTCCATCGACGGGCGAAAGCTCAGTGGAAGGCCTACTGCCAAAGGCGTTTACATCATGAACGGAAAGAAAGTGACCATCAAGTAAGGTCGGGAAAACAAAAAGACTGGAAAAGCTCTTCTGGAAATGTTCCAATGAAGGGTTTTTCCAGTTTTTTTGTTGTAGAAGCCGATGTTCCCAATTGCCAGTTTTCCAAGCGTCGAATAATCGTAAAAGTTTCTTATGGAGCCATATCGTTGTAAATACTTTCAGCCCTTGAAGGGTGGGGTAGTGGAGTGCCAGCTTTGTCCGCACCACTGCCACATTGCCGACGGCCGGACGGGCATCTGCCGTAGCCGCCGCAACCATGCCGGCGTGCTGGTAAGCGAGGCCTACGGTCACCCGTGCGCCTTGGCAGTGGACCCCATTGAGAAGAAACCCCTCTACCATTTCCACCCCGGCACCACGTGCCTGTCCATTGCCTGCACGGGCTGCAACTTCCGTTGCCAGAACTGCCAGAATCACGACATCTCGCAGGCGTCGCCCTCGCAGGTCGCCAGCTACAACCTCTCGCCGGAGGACGTCGTTGCCCTGTGCGTGAAACACCATTGTCCGGGCATTGCCTACACTTATACGGAGCCGCTCACATATCTTGAGTATGTCACCGATACGGCGCGCCTGGCCCGTGAGCGTGGACTGTGGAACATCCTCGTAACGGCGGGATACGTCTGCCCACAGCCCCTTGCCGACCTGTTGCCATTCCTCGATGCCGCCAATGTTGACCTGAAGTCTTTCAGCGACGACATCTACCGGCGCGTCAGCGGAGGCCGCCTCGCTCCCGTCCTCGACACCATCCTCGCCATGCACGATGCCGGTGTGTGGGTGGAGCTGACCAACCTCGTCATTCCCGGCGTCAACGACGACATGGCAATGATTCGCCAGATGTGCCGGTGGATGGCCTGCAACGGCCTTGCCGCCGCACCCCTCCATTTCAGCCGCTTCTTCCCGCGATACAAGATGCGGGACCTTCCGCCCACGCCCCTCAAGACCTTGGAAACAGCCAGACGGACGGCCCTCGACGAGGGCATACGCCATGTCTATCTGGGAAATGTCTGAAAAGAAAGCGTTTTTTGCACCTTTATTTTGTCAGTACACGCGAAAAACGCTACCTTTGCACCCATCTACGCGCTTCGCGCTAAATGATGAATTAGAAATGATAAAGTGAATTTTTTTCTTGCAATTATAATTAATAAAAGAAGAACAATGAAGAAAGTATTTAGATTGCTCTTTTTCCTGTTGGCGGCCCACTTCACTCAGTCAGCCGCCAACGACAAGCTTACGGGCACCGTCATGGGAACGCCAACCACCGGACACGCTTGCCTGGAAGCCTTCGACGGGAACCCTGAAACCTTCTATGCCTCACAAGACGACAGCTATGCCTGGGTGGGACTCGACTTGGGCCAGCCGCACGTCATCACCCGCGTGGGGTGGATGCCCCGCAACGTGGAAGGAGGCGCAGAGCGCGTGGTGCTGGGCGTCTTCGAGGGTGCCAACCGCGAGGACTTCATGGATGCCCTGCCACTCTTCATTATCACTGAGGGCGGCATTGCCGGCACGATGTCGCAGGCCGATGTGAACTGCTCGCGCGGCTTCCGCTATGTGCGCTATGTGGGACCCTCGGAAGCCTATTGCAACATCGCCGAAGTGGAGTTCTACGGACAACCCGGCGAAGGCGACGACTCCGGGCTCTTCCGTCTCACCAACCAGCCTACCGTGACCATTCACACACAAGACGGCGAGATTCCCTACGACAAGGAACACGACATCTCGGCGCTAATCACCATCATTGGCCCCGACGGTGCCACGCAGCTCTCAGAGCCTGGCACGGTGCGTGAGCGTGGCAACGGTTCGCGCACGTTCCCCAAGCGTCCCTATCGCCTGAAGTTCGAGCAGAAAAAGCGCGTACTCGACGCCCCCGCCAAGGCCAAGGTGTGGAACCTCGTAAGCAACTATAGCGACAAGACACTGATGCGCAACCTGCTCGCCTTTGAGATGAGCCGATGCTTCGGCATGCCCTTTACGCCCTACGCCCAGTCGGTGGATGTGCTGCTCAACGGAGAGTACAAAGGAACCTACTTGCTCTGCGACGCACTCAAGGTGGAGAAAAACCGCATTGAACTGGAAACCATGAAGCCCGAGGACATCAGCGGAGAGGCCCTCACTGGAGGTTATCTTGTAGAGATCGACGCCTACGCATACGAGGAAAACTGTTGGTTCTCCTCAGAAATGGGCAACCCTGTGACCATACAATATCCCAGCGACGACGAAATCGTGCCGGAACAGCAGGCCTACATCGAAGGGGCTTTCAACAGAATGGAAAACGACTGGGAGACATATCTTGACATGAACACCTTCCTGAGGCATTTCCTCATAGGTGAACTGTCGGGAAATACCGACACTTACTGGAGCGTTTACATGTATAAGCACCGCGGCGACGACGCCTTCTATACAGGCCCCGTTTGGGACTTCGACCTTGCCTTCGAGAACGATTATCGCACCTTCCCCATCAACGATAAGACCGACTTTGTCTATCGAAGCGGAGGCAGCTGCTGCGGACAGATGAAGGAGTTTGTGGACCGCATCGCCGTCTATAGCGATGCAGCCCGCGAGCAGATGCTCAACATCTGGGCAGAAGCCCGGCAAGACAAAATCACCGCCCAGTACCTCCTGGACTTCATCGACCGTTACGAATCCAACCTTCAACAGACGCAACGCCTCAATTTCCTACGCTGGCCCATCATGGACATCAAGGTGCAGAAGAACCCCGTCGTTTGGGGAGGTTATGCCGAAGAAGTGCAGAATGTGCGCCGATATCTCCAGGAGCGCCTTGAATGGATGGACAACAAATTAGGTTACGAAGAGCCTTCGGGAATCAATTCCACGGCATACTCTGACTTGAAGGACAAAGACACATGGTATAGTCTCGACGGCAGAAAACTGAACGGAAAGCCGACGGTGAAGGGATTGTATATTCATAATGGCCGCAAGGTCGTGATTATGTGAAGCAAGCCGGGAAAATCAAAGGCGGTTTGCACTCAAAACGGCAAATGACGCCAGTCCAGACGGCAAAAAACTCCAGTCCGAACCGCAAAACGACTGGAGTTTTTTGCCGTCTGGACTGAGCCGGACTGGAAGAATACAAACAAAAGAAAAGCCCCACATTCTCCGAAAGAGGGAATGTGGGGCTTTTCTTTTGGTCTTTTGGGAGCAGACATGATACATCATGTCGCCATCATTGCACGCTTATTTGAACAGCAGCTGGGCAAACTGGTAGAGGCTGCGGCGCCATGTCTGCCACTCGTGCGCCGTTTCGGGCGACACGTATGAATGGGCGTTGATGCCCAGTTTCTTCAGGTCTGCGGCAGCCTGGTCCACACCCATGTTCTCGCGGCCTCCGCAACTCATGAAGAGCACTTTGTTGGTTTTCTTGAAATCGGCTGCGTCCTGCAACTCCTCGGTGCGGAAGGTGCCACCGCTGAACATTCCCACATAAGCGAACTTGGTGGGGTTGGCCAGTGTAATCATGTGCGTCTGCATGCCGCCCATGGACAGACCGGCCAGTGCGCGGTGGTCGGTGTCGGCAATCACGCGGTAGTTGCTTTCAACCATCGGAATGATGTCCTTCAAGAGCACTTCCTGGAAACCGTTGAAGCCGCCGAAGCCGCCACGTCCGCGACGAGGACCGCCGGGACGCTGGCCCGGAGGAGGTCCCTGCTGGCCACCGGGACGCTGGCCCATGCCCTGAGGCCGCTGGCCACCCTGTCCGCCGGGACGGGGACCCATGCCCGGGAAGCCCGGGAAGCCCTGCATCTGCGTGGTGTCAGGGTGTGCGGGAATGGCGTTCAGGCCATTGTCCATCACAATGATGAAAGGTACGGCCTTTCCGGCGGCGATGAGGTTGTCCATGATAATGCCCGTCTTGCCCTGGGCCGACCAGCCCGTCTCGTTCTCACCCATGCCGTGCTGAAGGTAGAGCACGGGGAATTTCTTCGTGGGGTTCTCGCGATAGGCGGCGGGCAGATAGATGTAGCAGTGGCGCATCTTCTCCGTCACCGTGCTATAGTAGTAAACCTCGTTGACCGAGCCTTGCGGAACGTTCTTCACCGTGTAGAAATCCTCATCGGCGGCGGGGATGTCGATGCCACTGCCCCAACGGCTTGCACCATAATAGTATTTGCTCCCCGGGTCGGGAACGGAGGCCCCGTCGATGTTCAGCTGATAATAGTGGAAACCCTCGTCCTGGGGGGCCGACTCGCCAATCCACACACCCTCGGCATCTTTCACCAAGTCATACTTTACACCGCCGATGTCCAGCTTCACGCTCTTGGCGTCGGGAGCAGAGATGCGGGCGCGGACACGGCGCTCAGAGTTGACCATGGGGTACTCCTGGCCCTCCTGGTTGGTACTTGCAGGCTTGAAATCTTCCTTCACCTGCGCATTTGCGGTAACAGCCACGAAGACTGCCGCCAATAAAAATAGTTGCTTCATAAGATAGAAAAGTTATAATAAAACAAAATAATATCGACCGTCAAGCATCGTGAATGATGGATTGTGTATAAATTTTTGACGACAGACAACAGAAAAGGTATAAAGAACAATATTAAGTGTTATAAAACATTAACATTCCGACGGAATGTCATTCCCATTTCATGATATGTTCCCACCTTCCAGCCTAAGATAAAAACAACCCGTTTTGAACGATAATCACCCCTTCAAAACCAACTTCCAACCACCGTTTTCCGGTAGTCTTACCTCCGCCCATACAAAAAAAATCAAAAACATTTGCACATTCGTATTTTTCTTTGTACTTTTGCACCCGGAATTAAAACCACATCATTCGGAGAGATGGTAGAGTGGTCGATTACAACGGTCTTGAAAACCGTCGTACCGAGAGGTACCGGGGGTTCGAATCCCTCTCTCTCCGCTGAGAGCAAAATTGATGACTTTTAGGGTAGTCATTTAAAGTTCACCCCAAACAGGTCATTAAGTTGCCAAAAAACAGAAAAGCGTTGTAAGTCTTTGATTTACAGCGCTTTTATTTTGTCTTAAAAGTCTCCTTCTCTACTTTCGAATGATGGAGTGACCATCGTCTGACCACCTGATATGGGGTCAAATAGTCATCTGTTAGTCAGTCTTGTGTTACACGTAGTGTTACACTTTTTTTGCTACAGAAAAATGTAACACAAGACTACAAAATGACTACGATATTGACTTCGCTAAATCTTTGAGCGTTAAATATTTATGTTTAACTTTGCAGTTTGTTTCGAGCACGCAAAAGTGGTTTGATTCTGAGTGTGTTCTGTAACACAAGACATCCATTGGGGCAAGAATAACTGCATAAAAGATTTATCGTATGAAGGTGAAATTGAAAATCTCGTTCTATCTGCGAGCGAACTACTTTAACAGACTGGGAGAATCACCCATTAACATAAGGGTATTCTTGAATGGTGAGAAAAGATATTTCGGTTCTACAGGATTCTTCGTAAACCGGGATATGTGGGACAATAA